>CBFHIW010000068.1:0-11795 GCA_965656065.1 Luminiphilus sp.
ATAGCTCGACAGTGAATCCTGCGCGAGTTTGCGGGCGCCGGGCGTTGGGTCATAAATCCCTTTCTGCGCCTGGCCATTCACCTCTTCATCAAAAAACTGCGCGGTAAAGGTTGCCGAGAACGTATCGCTGGGTTGGATCAGTAGCTTGGCCCGGGCGGAGATGCTGTCAGCATCGTCGAGGTCTTGCCCGTTGCCGACGTTGTCAGTGAAGCCGTCGTGCTTGTGGCTCATGACAGACACCCGCGCCGCCACTGATTCGCTGAAGGGGATGTTCATTGCAGCGCGGGCCTTCACCAGGCTGTATTCCCCCAGAGTCAGGTCAGCAGTACCAGAGAATTCGTCGAATGTGGGCGCCTTAGTAATGACGTTGATACCGCCGCCGGTGGAGTTTTGACCAAAAAGCGTGCCTTGAGGCCCTCTCAGTACTTCAATTCGCTCTAGATCAAGAAAGTCTGTCTGCAATGCAAAAGGCGAGGCCACGTAGACACCATCAAGGTGGTAGGAGACCGAAGGATTAGCGATGGCGTTCTGGTTCGCCTCGTTGCCGATACCGCGGATCGTGATAACGGTCTTAAAACCCTCGTTCTTGGCGACATTCACGCCCGGGGCGATCGCACTGAGGTCAACAAAAGAGCTCAACTGGCGGTTTTCCACGTCCTCCGCGCTGAGTGCGGTGACCGCCTGAGACAGGTTCTGCAGGCTCTCTGTTCGTTTCTCTGCGGTGACCAACACCTCCTCGAACACGGGCGCTTCCTGTGCCCAACTTCCTCCGGACACAGCAATGACAAGTGGACTGGCCACCGCGGTCAGCAAACGACGATTTTTCACCTCAGGCTCCTAGATGATTGACTGGCTACACCAGCTAATAAGACGCAATCTGCATGCCAATTCAGGAAATACAGCTAGCGCGCAAAGCGATACATTGCTTATGTTTACGGGGTCTGAGCGGCAACCGATGTTTCACCCTGTGTTTGCACTGATTCAGTGCCGGAGAGGGACCAAATCGGGGCGAGGTTTTCGCTCAGATCGTATGGAGACTTTATCTAAACCAGCAAAGATTTGCTCCTTTTATTCGGCGTCTATTTCGCGTCAACAGACGGAATTGCGGCGTGGCTTATAAAGAGTCGCAGCTAACTTCCTGGTTTACTTGAGATAGGCGAAATGAAAAATTCTGCTCAAAGTATTTTCAAGAAAGGGTTGACGAATTTCGGCGTATTGGTGACCCGACGGCGACCGACGAGTGACCAACTGCAGACGGGAGCGAGGGGGAGGCCGAAGGAAGAGTGCTCAGGTAGAAAAGCGTAGCGAAGGACCGGCACAAACGCAGTTCGCTACCCACCGAGGGTGAGGGGATACCACCCGAGGGGCCAGATGGAATCCCGGTCTGGACGCCTGAGAGGCTCGAATTAAAAAGACAAAGGGTAGCCTCTGTTTTTTTTGCCCGCCGTTTTTTCAATCGTCATCAGCCGCTTCGCTATCCGTGTTCTGAGCGGCCCGGGTGCTGACTGCTCCGGCGCGAATGCCCGAGAAGCGATTGCAACAAAAGAAGCGCCTGTTGCCTGTGCCCGACAGTTGGCGGGACCTCTTTCCTATTCCGCTCAGCTTTGAGCCTGCCCCAGTTCAGCCACGAAATCTTTCTGCAGGGTCCTCGCGCACATCAAAAAGCATGCCGAAGCGAGCAGAAAGATGCTGGCCGTTACCGCCATCGCGAACTTGAGCCCAGTGGAGTTGGCGTCTCGGCACAGCGCGTCATCCGTGACGGAGCGGACCACGTCGGCTGCTTTGCAGGCCTCTGGTGACAACAGCGTGACGGGATCCAGTGAGATCAGTTCGCGCTGCATGAAAAGGTCACTCATGAATCCGACGAAATAAGGTCCGATGCCGTTCCCGATCAGTGATACGAGGATCAGTAGCACCGCAATAGCGGTCGCCCTAGCGCGGTTGCTGACAACGCCCTGACCAATGTTGTATTGCGCGCCGAGATAGCTGTAGTGAAAGACCGCACCGATACCCCACAGCACAAAAACGACAGTCAGGTCCTCTGAGAAAAAGGCGGCCGCGTAGGCCGGCACCGCCAGAGCGATTCCGAGCGCCGGAACCCACGCCATGGCCGTCGGGGATCGGTCGGTCAGTCGCTCTGTAATATACCCGCCAAGGAAAGTGCCTATAGCTGCCAGTAACGAAAGGGGTGCACCAAATTGCAGTGCGGCGTCGCGCACGCTGAGGCCATGCTCGCGCTGCAGAAACGGCGCTTGAAACGAGATCAAACCGTAGCCTACAAATGCGACCAGCGACGCGGCAATCGCCATCCACCAAAACGAGGGTTTGCGTCTCAATTCGGCAAAGGTTTCTGACCAGTCGGGTGCGCGGTCAGCAGTTTGGCTGGGAGGGTCGGAATAACCTCGGGGCGGCTCTTTGATGCTCGTCCAGACCAGCCACGCGACCAATACTCCAGGCAGGCCGACTGCGACAAACGCGATGCGCCAGCCCTCGATATTTGCCCAGTCCAGCCCACCAAACAGCCAGCCCAGACCGATGCCGTTTAGCCAGCTGCCCACGTCCGCCCCTTGCATCTGCGCGATTGGGCCACCAAAGACGTTGGCCAGCACGCTGCCGAGGGTCACGCCCATGGAGTACACCCCCAGTGCGGTGGCACGCTTTCGGGCGATGAAGTAATCGCCGATGAGCGAGTTGGCGGGCGGTGTGCAACCGGCTTCGCCGATAGCCACGCCAATCCTGAACAGGAGCAGGGTAAAAAAACCAATCGCCACACCACACAAGGCGGTCATGATTGACCACAGCACGATGCACAGTCCGATGATATGCACCCTGTTGGAGCGATCTGCCCAGAGCGCAATGGGGAGGCCCATCACCGCATAAAAAATGGCGAAGGGTGGCCCGTAGAGTAGACCCCATTGAGCGTCTGTCAGCTGGAATGACTCGATGATGGGCTGGGCGACGACGGCGATTAACGTGCGGTCGATGAAATTCAGCGTGTAGACCAGCATCAGCAGGACCAACACGTAGTGGCGATAGGAAGGTGAGCCGTACCCGGTCAAATGGCCGTTGGCGGCGTCACTCGCGGTGGTTTGCATACAACAATTCCTGCTGGGGGCGGTGAGTGTACCAATCAGAGCGCGCTGGTGTGGCGCAATTAAAGGTCTATCGAGATCTCCTGCCCTTTGACGAAGCGCACAAAGGGCGCGCTCTGTTTAAGTTGCTCCTGCGGACTCAGCTGAATTCGCTGCTCCACCAGATCAATGGCCCACCGTGTAACCGCGGGTAGATCCAGTTGCCGCGCCTCATTCAGTGTCAGCCAATGGAGCTCATTAAGCTCGCCGCTAGCATCGCTGATCTGCTCGGGGTCGTTGTAGATGAACTGGTCATGAATCATGAAGAAGCGGGTATCGAAACGCCGGGTACGATAGGCGGGTGTGATCGCCCGGGCGATAAAATCAATATGCTCCAAGGGTGGCTCCGCGCCTTGAGCGAGGTAATCCCGCCAAACCCGATGAGTCGTTGTTGCAGGTTTCGAGGCGGGGCGGCCGACAATCAGGCCGGTTTCCTCAAAGGTTTCTCTGATGGCCGCCAAGGCGAGGCCGCGCAGCTTTCGATCGTTAACGGATTTTCTTGTGGCCTTTCGCAGCCGCTCCATCACGGGCTGGCTCAGATCACCCGGGACTTGCAGTCTCTGGTCTATCAGATCTAGCCGACCACCGGGGAAGACAAATTTATTGGGCATGAAACGGTGGCTGGCCGCGCGCTTACCCATGAGCAGAGTAGGTTGCGGTCCGGCGCGCACCACAATCAGCGTTGCCGCCTCTTTGGGCCGAGCCAGTTCGGCCGCGCCCTCTCTGTATTCACCTGGACCGGTGGGTGTCCTGCCGTACTGATGGCGTGTCATGAGGCTTCCTGAAAAGGCGCTGTGGCTATGCTACCGGCTTTGGGGCACGAGCCGGTATATCAAACACCCATGAGCCTCATAAAAAAAGCCCCGCTTCGAGCGGGGCTTTTTTATTGTCTGAATTTGAAAGGCCCGGGACTAATCTGACAAGGCCAGCGTCGCCGCCTCCTGCTCACAGGCGCCTGCGTCGGGTGCTGATGCCGAGGCTGAGTTCAGCTCCGCTCTCGCCGTGGCCATGGTTGCCTGAAACAGTTCGTTGTTTTGCAGCCTCGCGAACGCCGCCGCGCCCACTGCCATGCCCGCCTCGGTGTCACTCATCCAGTGCACATTGCAGACCATGCGGCTGCGCGCATAGGCACGCCCTCGTGCCAGCAGCGCTTCTGCTCTCTCGGGCGCCAGCTGCGACAGGATGAGTGCCCAGCCCCAGCCAATGGCGCTATGGCCGCTCGGATAGGAGCCATCGGTTTCCAGAAGCTCCCGCTGGTCTGGCGTGCAGATGGCTTCTCCATTGATGAGAAATGGGCGGGGCCGCTGGTGCGCTTTTTTGGCGGGATAGGTCGCCACGCCCAGATCAGTCAAAGATCGCTGCAGGAGGCGATAGAGGGCAGGTGTCTGAGCCTCGCTGACGTTAGTGCCCAGCGCGCAGGCAAAAATCGACGTGGCCGCAGGGAAGTGCAGATCGGCATCCATCGCGGCCTGATCCCAGCGCGCAGAACCCTCAAGGCTCCGCAACGCTTCACTCGCGGCATCATCAGCCTGTTGCCTCGCCGAGCCTTGTGATGGCGGTGCCGGGACAAACGCGGCGCTGTTTAGCGGCGGCTCGCCATGAAGGTAGCCCTGCATGAGCCCGTGGCCGAGTTCCGGCACGGGTCCGAGAATGTCGAGTGATGGCGCCTGCGGCTGACAGGCAGCGAGGGCGCCCAGCATCAAGGTGGCGGAAAATAGCTTTTTCATCATCGACCCCCGAGTAGTAATAGTCTGTTGTAAAGCATGAGCCTTTCAGCGTTGCTGGGACTGTAGCTCAGCGCGAGGTGTTGCGTCAGATCATTTGGTGGCATCTTGCGAGGGGCCCTGAAGCACCTTCATGATGTCATCGAAGTGATGGGTATACACGCCGGGCTCGTTGTTTACGGCCAGCCCGAGCAGGCATTGGGCGACATCAGTTGACTGCACGCTTCGATAACGGCGCCATTTGCCGTGCATCAGTCGATCGGTGGCCGGAGCAATGCGTTGAAGAAGCGCTTCTATTGGCCGACGCTCTGTTCTATCTCCGAGCAACAGCCCCGGCCGAATGATGTCGAGCCGCTTAAAGCCCATTTCCACAAGCCGTTGTTCTGCTGCGCCCTTCACACGTGAATAAAAAACCGAGGCGTCGGGGTTCGCGCCTACTGCAGTAACGACGAGGAAGTGGTCGACATCCGCTGCCTTCGCTGCCGCGGCAAACGACACGACGGCCTCTTCGTCGACCGCGCGAAAAGCGGCTTTTGAGCCCGCCTGCCGCATCGTGGTGCCGAGCGCGTAAACCGCGATATCGGCAGATGGGAGCCGCGGTAAGCTTTCAAAGTCCGATACGATCTCGCTGGAGGCCATGCCGGTAGGGCGTCTGCCGATGGATGTGATCTCATGACCATCAACGAGGCCAACTCAGCACCTCTCGGCCGATAAGACCGGTGCTGCCGATGAGTAGCAGTCTCAAGTGGGGACCCCGCCAAGCGACATGATGCCCAGTAAAAACACGACAGCCACGGTGCCCAGAATCATGGCGGTCATCAATGCGGCGAAGAGTTTGTCCATTTCCTGAGTATACGATCAATATGCGGCTTTCACGGGGCTTTCGCTTTCTCTCTAGGCCTTGGCCTGAGCAGATGTTGTTCCGGTCGGGCTCGTGTCAGAATGTGATGCCATTGCTATCAGGTACTTTATTGATGGAGTCTTTACACGGAACGGTCGCGAGCCTCTTCCTCGGTGATACGGGAACGCTGAGTAAGGCTGCGCAGCACTCGCTCGAATTTGCCTTTGACGGGATAGTCGGTGACCGGCACCGGGGCGTCACCCGAAAAGCATGGGAGCAAACCGATAAACAGCCGGGGGGCACCGAGCGGCGCAACGAGCGGCAGTGGTCCGCGGTGGCGCAGGAAGACCTTGATCAGGTGTCCCAAGTCTTGAGCCTTGCAAAACCGTTGAGCGCTGGAGATGTGGCGGTGAACCTGAGTATTTTGGGCATACCGGATTTTTCCCGCTTACCGCGCGGCACGACCTTTACCTTCGAGGGGGGTGTCGTGTTGATGGTGGAGGAGTACAACCCACCATGTAAACCCATGTCGCAGTATGTTTCAGAGGGACACGAAACTGCCACCGGGGTGCCACTAGGGGAGACGGACTTTGTTGAGGCGGCCAAGTTCAGTCGAGGTCTGGTCGGTGTTGTAGAGGTGCCCGGAGTGGTATCTGTTGGGGAGGGCGTGTCCGTAGCGCCCGAAGTTTTGCCGAAATGGCTGCGCACCGGATAACAGATTGAAAGGGAGTCGAATGTCGTGGATAAGTTGCTGAAGTTTTATATCAACGGAGAGTGGGTGGACCCGCTTTCTACTGACAAGATGCCGGTTCTTAATCCGGCCTCGGTACAGCAGGTGGGCGAGGTGGCGTTGGGCAATGATGCCGACGTTGACCGGGCGGTAGCCGCCGCTCAGGCCGCCTTTGAGCACTACAGTAAAACCAGCAAAGCAGAGCGATTGGCTTTGCTCGGTCGGATCCGAGAGGTGACAGGGCGACGTTTTGAAGAGCTGGCCCAAGCGATGCGGCTCGAAATGGGCGCGCCTATTACGATGGCGCGGGACGCTCAGGCCGACGCGGCGATCGGGCATCTCGATGGTTTTGTTGCTGCGCTGGAAAAACTTGAGGAGCAGGAGCGGTTTGCCAACGGGGAGGTGCTCCTGCGTGAGCCGATCGGGGTATGTGGATTGATTACCCCCTGGAATTGGCCAATGAATCAGGTGGTGCTCAAGGTGATACCTGTCATCGCAACCGGATGTGCCTGCGTTCTGAAGCCTAGTGAACATACCCCGATATCCGCCATGCTGTATGCAGAGATACTGCATGAGGCTGGCGTGCCCGCGGGGGTCTTCAATTTGGTGAACGGTGTCGTCCCGGTGGTGGGTTCGGCGCTGTCACGCCACCCCGATGTACAAATGATGTCGTTTACCGGATCCACGCGGGCAGGAACAGCTGTCACCCATGACGCGGCAGATTCGGTAAAGCGCGTCACACTGGAGTTGGGCGGCAAGTCGCCCAACCTGGTTTTTGCCGACTGCGACCTCGAGGAGCGGGTCACGCAATCCGTTGCCGAGTGTATGTTCAATACGGGGCAATCTTGTGATGCACCGACGCGGCTTTTAGTAGAGCGGTCCTGTTATGACGAGGTGGTGGAGATTGCCCGACGCGCAGCGGAAGCCACCGCCGTGGGAAACCCCGAAGAGGAGGGCGATCACATCGGCCCCTTGTTTGATCAAATTCAGTTTGATCGAGTGCAAAACATGATTCAGGTCGGTATCGACGAGGGTGCCACATTACTCGTCGGAGGGCTGGGTCGCCCTGAGGGTTTCGATACCGGATGGTATGTGCGACCCACTGTGTTCTCTGATGTGAACAACAGCATGCGGATTGCGCGAGAGGAAATCTTTGGTCCGGTGTTAGCGATCATTCCGTTTGATGACGAAGAGGAGGCGGTCGAGATAGCGAACGACACGCCCTATGGCCTTGCCGCGTACGTTCAGACCGGCAGCACTGAGCGCGCAGCGAGATTGTCACGATCGCTGCGAGCGGGTGCAGTGCATATCAATGGTGGCGCTTACGAATACGGTTCCCCGTTTGGCGGCTACAAAGCCTCGGGTAACGGTAGAGAAGGCGGGGAAATGGGTCTCGAAGACTTTCTCGAGACCAAAATGGTGCACGGATTGGCTTAAGCCCTGCGGCGAGTTTCATCCTCGCCGGTCTGCCAATCCTGATTTGCGATGTGTCCCGTCACGATGCCGTCAGGCAGTGTGATCGTGAGTTCTGTGCCCACCTCAGCGTGATCGCTGGGCACGTAGCCCATACCGACGTTACATTTGAGCCACGGAGAATAGGTGATGCTGGTCACACAGCCGGTGAGGTCCGTTCCCGCTAAGGTAATGGGGTAGGTTTCCCTGGGATTGCGCACTGGATCGCCCTGTACCACCAGTCTGACCATTTTTTGCGGGCAGCCCGCTGTTGCAATGCGCTCCAGCGCCTCCCGGCCCAGATAGTCAGCGGCTTTACCCATTTTGAAAAAGCGGTCCAGTCCGGACTCAATGGGGTTGTTGTCGAGGGTCATGTCGTTACCGTGGGAGAGCAGGCCGGTCTCGATCCGATCAATCAAATTAGGGCAGCCTGGACGAAGATTCAGGTCGGCGCCGGCTTCCGTCACGATGTCCCACAAGCGTTCGCCTTCGGATGAATCGCTTAGGTAGAGCTCAAAGCCGCCCTGACCACTCCAGCCCGTGCGAGCGATTACCAGTGGTATCCCGGCGATCTGGGTTTCGATGAAGCGGAAGAACCGGATATCCCCGACGGGCTCGTCTATGAGTCGGCTCAGCAAGGTCTCAGATTTAGGGCCCTGAATTGAGAGGGGGAAGACATCTGGGTCGCGGACTTCGACATCGAAGCCCGCGCCGACTGCCAATCCTTTGACCCACAGTAATACGTCGGAGTCCGAGATCGACAGCCAGAACCGGTCGGGTGCCAGGCACAAGATGATGGGGTCATTGACGATGCCGGCCTTTTCGTCGATCAGCGGCACATACATGCACTGCCCCGGCACAATTTTGGATAGATCTCTGGGGGTCAGATACTCGGCAAGCTTGAGTGCCTCAGGTCCTTTGATTTCGACCTGAACCTGACACGCGACGTCCCAGATTTGCACATGCTCTCTGAGGTGCCAATAGTCCTCCTCGAGCGATGCATAAACCGAGGGCAGCACCACGTGGTTATAGACTGACGCTCCCGTAGCGCCCTTGTGGGAGCGGGTTTCGAAAGGCGATTTACGCAGTCGACGTGACAAAAAAAGGGCAGGTGCAGTCATGGATAACACTCTCGTGGCTGGTGGCGAGGCTGCTGGGGCTTCCCAGACTCAGCCTGTATGGATGGTGACGCGCCGTTGTAGCGATCTTGTTATTGGGTGCCCGGGAAGGCGTGATATCGTGCTCAGAACAGGCAACTATTCCGGCGAGAATATAAGCAAAGCGGGCCGTCGATGCACCACATTTTTCATCGAGTCGCGCAGTTTTTTCTGCTGCGAGAGATGTGAATCACGAATGAATTGACGTTGGGGTATAGATTTCAAGTGATTGATAAAAATGAAGAAAGCTTACTCGCCAATCATGATTGGTCGTTTCCTGTACCGATTGCGTATGGGCCCGGGCGCCTGAAAACCCTGGGCCAGCAGGCATCGGCTTTGGCTGTGACCCACCCTTTGATCGTGACGGACAAGGGATCGGCAGCGCTGCCTTTCATAGAGGCCCTTCAACAATCTTTGCGTAGCGCGGGGATCGATAGCGAGGTGTTTTCGGAGGTCGCGCCCAATCCCAAAGATGCTGATATTGCCTTGGCCCGGGCAACCTTTCGCCAAGGTGGGCACGACAGCGTCATTGCGATCGGCGGAGGTAGCGGCATGGACGCCGGAAAGGCTACTGCGCTGACGGCCAATAATGACTGTGACGTCTGGCAGTTCGATTTTGACAGGCAGGTCCCGGCATTGCCGGCCGGTCATGTGTTTCCGAAACTGATTTGCATTCCTACGACCGCGGGCACAGGGGCTGAAACGGAAAGCACGGCGATGATCACCCATACCGATCGCGGTATGAAACTCTGCGTCTGGCACCCGGATCTGAAGCCGTCGCTGACGCTACTCGACCCCGAGATCACCTTGGGCTTACCGCCCGCGCTTACCGCCTGGACCGGCGTCGACGCCATGGTGCACGCCATTGAGGCCTACTGTGTGCCCGACTATCACCCCATGTGTGACGGCATTGCGCTTGAAGCACTCGAGTTGATTGGGCGCTGGCTGCCCACTGCGGTGGCGACCCCGGACAGTATGGTGGCGCGAGGAGGGATGCAGATCGGCGCCTGTCTCGCTGGGGTATCGTTCCTGAAAGGGCTTGGGTTGGTGCACGCCATCAGTCATATGGTGGGCGCCGAGTACGATACCCATCACGGCCTCACCAATGCCGTCGCGTTGCCCGCGGTGCTCCGCTACAACTCTCCTGAAATTGAGGACAAGTTGCCCGCCATGTCCCGTGCGCTGGGTTTGCAGCAGACTGACTTCGAGACCTTCCACACAGCAATCTGTGAACTGCTGGACCAGCTCGCCATTCCGGTGACGCTTGCCGAGCTGGGCGTGCCGGTGGAGGCTGCGGGTCGTCTGGCGGAAAAGGCGCATCAGGACGCGGCGGCGGGAACCAACCCGCGCCCAGCAGATGCAGGCGCCATCGAGCGCCTGATTATCGAGGCGATCACGGTCGGCCGATGACCACTGGAGTGAACATAAATCGTGACGCGATGGGTTGTGCCCGCGTGATGAGCGACTGCAACTCGGCTGACGATTTGTTGGCAGGGCTATGAACAGCTTTCAGTTGGGTATTGTCGCCAGTCTGGCCTGTTATTTGGCCATTGGTTGGTATGCCGGAAAGCGTGTTCGGCATTTGGAAGATTTTTTTGTCGCAGGGCGAAACGCGCCGACCATATTGATCCTGGGCACCTTGGTCGCCAGTTTCATGAGTACCAACGCCTTCATGGGCGAGGCGGGCATGTCGTATCAGGGGCATGCGCCACTTGTCATCATCATGACCTGTTTCAATTGTCTGGGTTACATCGTTGGCGCGGTATTTTTTGGTCGTTATCTGCGTCGCAGTCAGGCGCTGACCGTCCCTGCTTTTTTCCGGGCGCGCTTTAACAGCCGCCGCATTCAGATGTTTGCCGGCGTTTCTATTGTTGCGGGGCTCTCTGGGTACTTGCTCGCAGTTACCTGGGGTATGGCGCTGATCATCACCGAGGTCACCGGGTTCAGTGAGGTGGCGGCCATACTGTTGGTATGGATCAGCTACACGCTGTTTACGTTGTACTCGGGCTCTCGCGGGGTCATCTTGACCGATACGGTGATGTTTCTGCTGTTTTCGGGAATCATCGTGATTACCTGCTTTTTCATTGTCGACGCCGCAGGCGGTTGGTTCACCGCAATCGAATCCCTTGCGGTGTATGGGGCGAAGCCGGGCATCATCGCCTGGCATGGTCGGATAGGACCTGATGTCTACTGGCAGACAGAGTGGGAAGCGCTTATCTGGGCGAGCATCCTCGGTGTGGCGTGGGGCATTGTTGTGGCGGTGAGTCCCTGGCAGACCAGCCGCTATCTCATGGCGAGAAGCGAACACGTGGTGCTGCGGTCGGCCTGCGGCGCTCTGATTGCGATGTTGCTGCTCTATCTGATTACCAACTTCGCGGCCGCAACAGTGAACCTGATTAACCCCGACATCACACCCGCCGAGAGCACCATGATTTGGGTCGCGATGAATTTATTGCCCACCGTATTGGGCGCGATCCTGATATGCGGGGTACTGGCGGCTGGACTGTCTTCCGCCTCAACTTTTTTATCGCTGGTGGGTTTTAGCGTCAGTCACGACATTCTCGGTAGTGGCAGTGAGGAGGACACTGAGGGAGCCGGCACAAACGCTGAAAGCCACTTGCGCTTGAGGGCAGCGCGTGTGGCCATGCTGATGGTTGGCCTGTCCGTCATTGGTTTGGCGCTGTTGCTGCCGCGCAATATCTACTGGCTCACCCACTTTGCAGGGCCCCTGTTTGCCTCATCCTGGGGCGTGGTGGCATT
>CBFHIW010000069.1:0-11186 GCA_965656065.1 Luminiphilus sp.
CACACGAACCTTCTCAAAGATCTTCGGTATGGCCGGGCTTCGTGTGGGCTACGGGATGGGGCATCCCGACATTGTGAGCGTGGTCAACGACAACGTGATGGCCTGGCGCAACGGTGTGGGGCTGTACGCCGCGTATCACAGCTACCTCGATGAGGACTTCATCGCGTTTTCCCGCGACAAGATTCTTCAGGGCCGTGAGATGGTCAATGCCACCTTCCGGCGCCACGGGATTGAACCACTGCCCTCGCAGACGAGTTTTGTCTACGCCGACATCCAACGCGACGCGGACGTCTTTAAGGACAAAATGGCCGCCCGCAACATAAAAATCCGTGGTGTTTACAAGGGCTATGACACCTACTCGCGGGTCAGCATGGGCCGTATCGAAGAGCTTGAGATCTTTGATCGGGTCTTTGGTGAGGTCTACACGGGCTGACGGTGTGACCAAAAGTGATGCCATATTCTTCCACCCATAGCCTTGTGATGACGGCTGCCGCTGGTCTAAGATGCCGCACGGTAGACGACTGACCACAGAGTCTTTGTAGCCAGATGAAGCTCAATCGATACAAGCAGTTTGCCCGGTGGGTGCTCTGTGCGGCGATACTGTTCTCCGCCAGCAACACTGTGCACGCGATTGAGCATGATCTCAGCAGCGACTTTGGCCAAAGCCACACCGAGTGTCATCACTGCTCGGTTGAGCACTCGGCAGCTGTCTCAACCGTCCTTGTTAAGGCTGTTCCGATCCTTCAGCCCGCACCGACAGCGCGTCTTGCTGTCGCCTCTGTTGCGGCCGCTACCACTTCCTTTCAGGCCCGCGCCCCGCCTCTCAGCTGAACTTCCCCCTTTTAGTTCACTGAAACCTTTTATAGGAGGCGAGCATGCGGCGCACAGCAGCACGTGCTCTCGCTACCGTTGCGGTCATACCGCTCTCGGCAGTGGGAAGCGAAGAAACCTTACTGGAAGAGATTGTGGTCACGGCGTCATTTGTCGGCGTTAACGAATCTTCCGCTACACGTCCCATCCACGTTCTGGATGGTGAAGCCATGACTGGAGCAGGCGTTCAATCGCTGGGAGAGCATGTGGATGCGCTCCTGGGTGTCTCTTCTGCAGATTTTGGTGCGGCCGTCGGCCAGCCGATTATCCGCGGTATGAGTGGCAACCGCGTCAAAGTACTGAATAACGGCACGGTGATCCGCGATGTCTCGGCTTTAGGGCCGGATCATGCCGTTGATGTCAGTTTAAATGACGTCAAGCAGATTGAGATCGTTCGCGGCCCTTCGGCGTTGATGTACTCCAACGGCTCCATCGGCGGCATCGTCAATGTGGTGGATAACAGTATCCCTACAACCGATCTCGAGGGTTTCAGCGGCACCGTGGGTGCCGAAGCCCAGTCGGTCAACGATGGCGAGGCGGTTGATCTCACGTTGCGCGGTAATGTGGGCGGCCTGAATCTGACCTACAGCTATCAGGACGTCGACATGGAGGATTACGAAATCCCCAAGGGCGCCGCGCTCGATATGCATGAAGGCCATCACGATGAGGACCATGAGGACGAGCACGAGGATCACGACGAGGAACACGAAAAAGGGCATGAGGAGGGTCATGGCGACATGGATAAGCTGGCCAATTCCGATGTCTCGACGACCTCGCATCGAATAGGTCTTTCTACTACCGGCGACTGGGGCTATGTGGGCCTCTCCTATAGCGATCTGAGCAGCACCTATGGCATTCCTTTCCACTCCGAGGCGGCTCATGAAGAGCATGGCGACGAGCACGAGGGTGAGCATGAGGAGGGCCACGAAGAGGGTCACGAGGAAGGCGAGGAGCATCACGATGAGCATGAGGAAGACGATCATGCGGGTCATGATGAGCACGGTGAGGAACGCATTTTTTCCAAGACCGAGTCAGAGATCATTGCGCTGAGCGGCTCATTCAAAACATCTATTCCCTTCTTGAATGCCATCGACTTCGCCGTGAAGAACACGGACTACGAGCTCATGGAGCAACACGCCGAAGGTGAAGAGGAAGAAAGCCACGAGGGCCATGACCGCGCGGAAGGCCCGACAGTATTCAGTAATGAGGCCACGGAAATCTCGGTCGCCTTTGACCTGAGTACAGGCGAGCGTATACGCAGGGTGGTGCTGAACTACGCCGAGGAGGAAATCTCCATCATTGGTGAGGAGGCTTTCATGGCCCCGGTGGACTCCACCGAGACTACGCTGGGCTTCTTCAGCTCGGATGATCTGGGTTTTGCTACGTTGGATTTGGGTCTCCGCTTTGATCAGGTCGATCGCGATGGTTTCGTTGCCGAGATGCACCACGACGATGACCATGGTGAAGAGCACGAAGGCGATCATGACGAGGAGCACGAGGGTGACCACGACGAGGATCATGAAGGCGAGCACGAAGAGCACCATGAAGATGAGATGGTGTACGAGGCCGCCTCATTCAGTGACGAAGTGTTCAGTGCCGCGGCGACACTGCGCCGGGACCTGAATGAGCACAGCTCGCTGTCACTGAGCCTTGCGAGCGTGAGCAAAACACCGTCGGCTGTCGAGCTGTTTATGAACGGTGAGCACCTCGCCAGCAGCCGTTACGAGGTGGGCGACATCGCGCTGGACACAGAGCGCTCAGACAACATCGATCTCGCCTTTAATTTCGACTACCACAACTTTTTTGGTTCGGCGTCGATCTATTACAACCGGGTCGATAACTACATCTACCTCCGTGATGAGCTTGAGGAAGAGCATGAAGCACACATGGAGGAGGAGCACGAAGGTGAGCATCACGACGAACACCACGATGATGAACACTTCGATCACGGTGGACTGATTCTGTCCGAGTACAGCCAACAGGACGCTGAGTTCACCGGTTATGAGATCGAGATCGGCACACGATTTGAGTTGCCCCGTGGTGAGCTGGAATTGATTCTTGGACGCGATGAGGTCGACGCCGAGTTCACCAATGGCGGCGATGTGCCGCGGATCGTGCCGGCGAGAAATATGTTCACCGCCCGCTACACGCTGAGTGATTTCTCCGCCAAATTGCTGGTGAAGGATGTCGAGCGCCAGACCAGCGTGGCACCGGGCGAGTCGGCAACCGACGGCTTTACGCTGGTGAACGCAGATGCATCCTGGTCATACGGTTTCAATGACTCCACACGCCTGACCCTGACCGCGTTTGCTCGCAACCTGACCGATGAGGTGGCGCGCAATCACTCTTCCTTCGTGAAAGACCAGGTGCCGCTACCGGGCCGCAACATCGGCGTGCGGGTGCGTTTAGACTTCTGATTTGGCCGGCGCAACGGGCTAAATAGCTAAGTAGTGGCGCCTCAGGGCGCCACTTTTTTATCTGCCGTAGTCAGCTAGCGGGCGGCGAGCGCGCCTGCCTCAACGGCATCCATGTGGCGGGTCATCTCATCGACCAGCAGCGGGATAATGTCTTCGGGCATATCGTGCGCCATACCCTCGATCAGCAAAAAGCGGGAATCCGCAATGAGCAACGCGGTATGCCGCCCGTGCTCGGGTGGCACTAGGCCGTCATCTGCCCCGTGCAACACCAAGGTGGGAGCGGCAATGGTGGCGACCTCATCAGAGCGGTCGCCGGTTTTGAAGATGGCCATGAGGTGGCGCTGCATGGATTCGGGGTAGAACCCCCGATCTCGAATGGACTGCTCGCGGTCCGCCTCTGCTTCACCGGTGGCCAGATTGCGTAATCTATCCTCCGCCTCGTCAGTGGGCGGCGGTAAGTGCGGGGCATTGGTGGTCGACATAATCGAGATCAAACTGCGGGTCTTTTCGGGGTACTGGGCCGCCACAATCTGAGCAATCATGCCGCCCATCGACGCGCCGACAATATGCGCCTCGTTGTAGCCCACCACGTCCATGAGGCCGGCAATGTCGGCCCCCATGTCGTTCAGTGTGTAGGGTGCGTTGACTGAAAAGCCCAACCGGTGTTTGAGCAGTTCCCACCACAAAAGGGGCTGGCCCCACTCATCAAAGCGGGTTGAGTCGCCGGTGTCGCGGTTATCCAGTAACAGGATTTCATAGCCGCCGTCAGCCAGCCCGGATATCAGTGCGTCCCCCCACGCCACATTCGAACCTCCCAGGCCCATGATGACCACTACTTTGGGTTTGTCAGGCCCGGGCTCGACAATGCGATACGCGATGTCGAGCTCGCCTACGTTGGCCATTTCCAGTGGGTAGTTGTCGAGGTAAGTACGGGAGTACTCCGCGTGGGCAAAAAACGTGAGGCAAAGGCTGATCAGGCCGGTTAAAAAGATTCTCAAAACAGTTCCCCGTATTGGACGCGGTGGAGTATACGGTTGAAGCCCCGTTACTGGCTTTGTCTGAGCGCTATGCGAACGAAACTGCGTCGCGCACGGCCAAGATTGCCCGGCTTGTCGCAGAAAACACGAGGGTAAATGAGCATTTGGCGGCGTGATAGCGGCGCGCCAACCATGATCTGGCCAAACACGATTGCCGTAGCCTAGTGGGATCTCATATTCTGGATCGTGCGCCCCGGAACGCTGACCACTTTTGGATATTTATGAACAGTGCCCAACCACTAGAACACCACCCCGCCGTCAGCGACGACATACTACTTGATAGCGGCGCGCGCGACCCGGTCTTTGAGGAGATCTATCCGCGTTTGCCCGGCTTCAAGCTGGGCGTCACGAACTCCTGGACCCGCGGGCAACCCTTCGATTTTTATCGCCGAATGCGCGAAGACGCGCCGGTGATGTGGTCTCAGATCAAAAAGCCGTCTTCTGGCTTCTGGTCCGTGGTGCGCTACGACGACGTCAAACACGTGGAGCTCAACCCGCAGATCTTTTCCTCCCAGAGAGGCAGCATCAATATGAGCGTGCTGCGCAACGACAAGGGTAGGGCAGAGCGGCTGATGTATGCCGCCTACAACTCCCTCATTAACCTCGACGCGGATCTTCATCGGGATCTGCGCACTCAGCAAGCGACTTTTTTCTTCCCCGCGTATATCGAGACCTTAAAAGAGTGTGTCGGTAAAAAGATTGATGACTTGCTCGACAACATGGAGCGGCAGGGTCCGGTGGTGGATTTCGCCAAGCTGTTCTCCATCGAGCTGCCGATGTTCACACTGTGCGAGATGCTCGGGGTGGATGAGGAGGACCGCGCCGACATCATCAAGTGGATGCACTACCTCGAGCTGGCTCCTCAATTTATTACCCATCCGTTCCGGATGCTGCTCGCCGAGCCCTCGTTCCCGTTCCGCTTCGAGAAGATCCTGCACGACATGTTCAGCTACGGTGAGCGGGTCATGGCGGACCGCATCCGCAACCCCCGCGAGGATCTGCTGACCACTATTGCCAATGCGACGCTGGGCGACAAGCCTCTGTCACAGAGCTACCTCGATGGCTCATGGCTACTGATTATCTTTGCCGGCAACGATACGACCCGGAACTCCCTCTCGGGCACGATCCGCCTGCTAACCGAGTTTCCCGAGCAACGGCAGATGGTGCTGGATGACCCCTCATTGATCGAGCGGATGTCCCACGAGGCACTGCGCATGGTGTCACCCGTTATGCACATGCGGCGCACCGCGATGGAAGACACGGAAATTGCCGGGCAGCGCATCGCCAAGGACGAAAAAGTCATCATGTGGTACGGCGCGGCGAACCGGGACCCCTCTATGTTCCCCAACCCCGATCAGTTCGACATGATGCGCGACAATGTGGACAAGCATCTGGCGTTCGGCCACGGCGTGCATCGATGCTTGGGTAATCGTGTGGCGCAGCTACAGCTCAAGATGGCCTATGAGCGCATTCTCGAGCGCTTCCCCAACATCTACTGGACCGGCAAGCAAAAGATCGAGCCGATCATTCTCGTACATGCGATCTCGAGTCTCCAGGTCAACCTCTACGGCAAAGACGGCAAACGTCCGGTTATGGTGCCAACTTCCTGAGTTCAGCCTGTAGGCTGGCATGGGGGTTTACCGCTAATTAGCATGGCAGCGTTCGCCTGTTTCGCTGCCGGTTATGTGATTAACTTGCGTGGCCGAGAATAACGACAACAGAGACGTACCTATGAGTTCACCTCCTGATCAGGCAATGCTTCGCGAGAGCCTTAAAGGCGTGACCGAGGAGGCCACCTACGGTGGCATCCTGAGCTTTATGCGCCGTCGCTATACCCGGGATTTGGCCGACGCCGATGTCGCTGTGCTGGGTATTCCCTTTGATCTGGCGACCACCGCCCGGCCCGGAAGCCGATTTGGCCCGCGCGCGGTGCGCGAGGCGTCGGCGAGCCTCGCCTGGGAGCGTAAAGCGGTGGGCTGGGGCTTCTCGCCGCTCGAAACACTGGCGATTGTTGATTACGGCGACTGTGATTTTGATGCGGGTCACCCCGCCGGGGTGCCGGATGAGATTTACGAGTGCGCTCGCCAGATTCTCGCTACCGATACTGCGCTCTTGTCTATTGGAGGCGATCACTTTGTGTCTTACCCCCTCCTCAGAGCGCATGCTGATAAGTACGGCCAGCTATCCCTCATCCACTTTGATGCTCACTCCGACACCTGGGCAGAAGACAGTCAGCGGATTGATCACGGCACGATGTTCTATCACGCCGCACAGCAGGGGCTCATTTCACCGGCGCACTCTGCACAGATCGGTCTGCGCACCCATAACGACAGCGACCATGGCTTCAACATTTTTGATGCACCCGCCGTGCACGATATGAGGCCTGCCGATCTGGCGGCAGAGGTGAAAGGCATCGTGGGTGATCGGCCTTGTTACCTGACCTTTGATATCGACTGTCTGGACCCCAGTTTTGCCCCGGGTACCGGCACGCCCGTGGTAGGCGGTCTGTCGACCCATCAGGCGATGCAGATCCTGCAGCACTTAAAGGGCGTTAATCTGGTGGGTATGGATGTGGTTGAGGTCGCGCCGCAGTACGATGTGGGTGCGATTACCTCACTCGCTGCAGCAACCGTTGCACTGCAGCAGCTGTGTTTATTCGCCAGCGCACGCCAGTAAGGAGTAATTGTGGGACAGGCCACTGATCAGGAAATCAAGGAAGCCCTTGAGCGCAAGGGCCACTATGCGCTCAACTGGGAAGACCTCGACAAGATCGAGCTCCCCACCGGGGTCATTTCGTCGATGTACCGCGTCGGTGATCCGACCCGGACTGAGTCTCCCACCGTTTTTAAAGTGTTCTATCCGCCCGGTTGCACGATTGAGGCGCACACCCACGACTGTGACTACACCGAAATTATTTTGGAGGGATCACAGCGGGTAGGTGCCACCTGGCACCATGCGGGGGATATTCGTATTGGCCTGGCCAATCGGGGATACGGGCCGTTGGTCGCGGGCCCCGAGGGCACGACGGTGCTGTTTATGTTTGCCACCGGGGCGTGGCCTGCGATCAAGCTCGGCAACAACGACGGCTCAACGCTTGGCAGTGAGGTTCTAGAGGCGCACTTTGAAAAGGTGCAGGCGGGCGAGGATAGATAGCAGATAGTGGTGAGGTAGAGCCTGCGATTTTCGGTGTAACCTCACCCCATGCAGCGCAAGATCATCCATATCGACGCCGATTGCTTCTATGCCGCGATCGAAATGCGCGACCACCCCGAGCTGCGGGGGATTCCCATGGCGGTGGGGGGCAGCGCCGAACGGCGTGGCGTGCTGACAACCTGTAACTACGATGCCCGCGCCTATGGGGTTCGTTCGGCCATGCCCACGGCGCAGGCGATGCGGCTATGCCCGCAGCTGACGGTCGTGCCACCCCAGATGCACAAGTATCGCGAGGCCTCCAAAGTGATGCGCGGCATCTTCGCCAACTTCACCGAGATCATTGAGCCGCTGTCTTTGGATGAGGCCTACCTCGACGTCAGTGAGGTATCCGATGAGGAGCTGACAGCCACCCGCATCGCCAAAGCCATTCGCCAACAGGTCCGCGAAGAGCTCGACATCACCGTGTCGGCCGGCGTGTCGGTGAATAAGTTCATTGCCAAGGTCGCCTCGGATTGGAAAAAGCCTGACGGCCTGACGGTGGTGCCGCCTGATGACGTCGATGCCTTTGTCGCTGCGCTGTCAGTGAAGAAAATTCCCGGAGTGGGCGCGGTGACGGCAGACAAAATGCATCGTTATGGGCTTAGGACCTGTGCTGACGTGCGGGAGTGGAGCCTGCACGATCTGCGGCGCCGCTTCGGCAAGTTTGGCGTGGTGCTCCATGAACGCGCACGGGGCCGCGATGAGCGCCCCGTGCAGCCGAGCCGGGTACGCAAGTCTGTAAGCGTTGAGCGGACCTTCGCTGAGGATGTGAGTGGCCCGGCCGAGTGGGCGCCGATTATCGAGCGGCTCTACGTTAACCTGATGGAGCGCATTGAGACGGCCAAAGCCTGGCACGCCATCGACAAGGCGTTTGTGAAATTGAAGTTCAATGATTTCACCACAACCACGGTGGAGCGGGTGGGCACGAAGGCTGTTGAGGCCGATTATCAGGATTTGCTGGCCGAGGGCTGGGAGCGAAAGGCCAAGCCTGTAAGGCTGATTGGCTTGGGTGTGCGCTTAGTAGACGATACCGATCACATTTCGGAGCCGCTCCCGTTCTCCGAGACGCCGTTTTCGGAGAATGACGCCACGACTTAATTATTGGCAGAGGCTATGCCAATACCCCTTGAGGGCCGTATAGTAACGATCAGTTTGAGAGATCATTTTTCGCGCGGCCCGGCCGCCAGTGCCGATCCGCCAAGGTTTTGAGGAATCCCCGCTATGTTGACACTGCACTTTGCCCCCAACAGCCGTGCCAGCCGTACCCTTTGGCTACTCGAAGAGCTTGGCCTCGAGTACGAATTGAACCGCATGGATTTCCATCCGAAGGACCTCAAGTCCGACGAGCACCGCGCCCGCCATCCGCTGGGCCGTATCCCGGTTTTGGATGATGGTGATGTGTCGATTTACGAGTCCGGGGCGATTGCTGAATATATTCTCGAACGCCACAAAAATGGTGGGTTAAAGCCCGCTTCCGATGACCCGCGCTTCCCCGAGTATCTGCAGTGGTTCCACTACTGTGAGGGGATGGTGATGCCGCCTGTGAATACCATTGTTGTGCACACCATACTGCTCCCGCCCGAGCGCCAGGACGAGACGGTTCGCGGTCAAGCCCAGAGGCTGCTGGCAAAGGCCTGGGCGCCTGTAGAGGCGGCTATGGAGGGCCGTGAGTATCTGATTGGGGACTTCTCTGCCGCCGACACCATGTTGGGGCATGCCTGCATCATGTCCAAGCGGCTGGGAATCGTAACGGATGAGGCGTTTCCCAATCTCAGCGCCTATGCCGACCGCCTCATGACCCGGCCGGCCTGTGCCAAGGCCTTCTCGGCCTGATTTCACAAGCGCACTCACCGGTGCGCCTGCGTGATACCGTGACCGCCTCACAGGTCACTGACTCAGGGAGTGCCGCCCGACATGAGCCTTTATTCCGGGCCCGAGCTCGATAAAAACCAGGCGAACTTTGCGCCGCTGACCCCGGTCTCGGTGCTGAAGCGCACCGAACGGGTCTATCCCGATCTGCCTGCTCAGATTCACGGCCGTATTCGCCGTAACTGGGGAGAGGTCGCAGAACGGTGTAAGCGTTTGGCGTCCGCGCTTTCTCAGCGCGGCGTTGGCAAAGGTGACACCGTGGCGCTTATTGCGCCCAATATCCCGGAAGCCCTCGAGTGCGCACTGGCTATCCCCATGTTGGGCGCCGTGCTCAACGCCAACAACGTCAGGCTCGATGCTGCCACACTGGGTTTTATTCTCGAGCACGGCGAGGCCAAGGTATTGCTCGTTGATACCGAGTTCTCCGCCTTGGCGAGAGAGGCGGTGAGCCACTCCGGGCGCGATCTGTTCATCGTTGATATCGATGACCCCGAGGGGCCGGGCGGCGACTGTATTGGTGAGCGGACATATGAAGCTTTGTTGGCAGAGGGCTCGCCCGATTTTCCTTACACCCCGCCGGATGATGAGTGGGATGCGTTGGCCCTGAATTACACATCCGGCACGACCGGCCAGCCTAAGGGCGTGGTGTATTCCCATCGCGGCGCCTGGACCAATGCGGTCAACAATGTGGTGACCTGGGAGATGCCACACCATCCCGTGTACTTGTGGACGCTGCCGCTCTTTCATTGCAACGGCTGGTGCTTCCCATGGACGATCACGATGCTGGCGGGCACCCATGTGTTTTTGCGTAGCCCCTCGGCTGAAGGCATTTATGACGCTTTCGCGCAGCATGGTGTGACGCATCTCTGTGGCGCGCCCATCATTATGTCGATGATTGCCGGTGCGGGTGACGCCGAGCGGCAGCCGTTCTCGCAGTCAGTGCGCATGATGACGGCGGCTGCACCACCACCGCCCCAAACGATTCAGGCGATGGAAAAAATGGGGATCTCCATTACCCATGTCTACGGGCTGACCGAAGTCTATGGCCCAGCCGTGGTTTGCGCGGAGCGGGCGACTTGGTCGACGCTCAGTGATGAGGAGCAGGCCAAGCTAAAAGCCCGACAGGGTGTGGCCTATGAACTGCAGGAGGATGTGCTGGTGCTCGACCCGGACACCCGCACCCCCGTGCCCTGGGATGGTGAGACTCAGGGGGAAGTCGCGTTTCGCGGCAATATCGTCATGAAGGGTTATCTAAAACAGCCCGAAGCCACTGCGGAGGCATTCGAAGACGGCTGGTTCTGGTCAGGGGATCTGGCAGTGCAACATCCCGATGGTTACATCGAGATCAGGGATCGCTCTAAAGACATCATTATTTCAGGGGGCGAGAACATCTCATCGATTGAAGTCGAGAATGCGCTCTACAGCCATCCAGCGGTGGTCTGCGCAGCAGTGGTGGCGATGCCCGATGAGAAGTGGGGCGAAGTGCCTTGTGCTTTTGTTGAGCTGGCAGAGGGCAGTGAGCTCAGTGAGGATGATTTGATTGAGCATGCGCGCGGCCAACTGGCAGGCTTCAAGCGGCCAAAGCGCATTGTTTTTCAGGAGCTGCCCAAAACCTCGACCGGGAAGATCCGAAAGAATGTACTTCGTGAGCGTGTTGCAGATTTGAGCTGACGCGAGTTGCCCTCAGTCTCAAAGGGCCACGCCTTCAGCGCTCATATCCGGGCCTCGATCGGCTGAACACTGTGTGACCCGCCGCACCGCGCGATTGAAAAGACACCCGGCTGTCATTGAGATTACTTTC
>CBFHIW010000070.1:0-10150 GCA_965656065.1 Luminiphilus sp.
TCGTGCTCCCCCGCCCAGTGATGTTATGGGTCTCGAAAAAAGCGTCGCTCTGCAACACGTTGGCAATGAGGTTGCCGTGGGTCAGCATTGCGCCCTTAGCCACACCTGTGGTGCCACCCGTGTACTGCAGCATCGCCAGCTCATCTCGGTTCAGAATCACAGCGCGGTAAGGCGTTTTTGCGCCGGCCTTGAGCACGGCGTTGAGCTTGAGCGCACCGGGTATCGAGAACGACGGCACCATCCGCTTCACATATTTCACGAGAAAATTGATCAGAGCTCGCCTCG
The DNA here is from genome assembly GCA_965656065.1 of Luminiphilus sp. Lineage (GTDB taxonomy): Bacteria > Pseudomonadota > Gammaproteobacteria > Pseudomonadales > Halieaceae > Luminiphilus. The sequence goes on from CBFHIW010000070.1 coordinate 286, forward strand.
GCTGTGGGTGAAGGTCCGCTATCTCGGTGACTACAACAGTCTGTACACCGGTCTCGGGTAGCACTGCGGCCGCTGTCTGCGCCACGTTGGCCTGCACGACCATGACCTTCACGCCCGCGTCGTTGAGCTGGTGCTCGAGTTCCCGTTCGGTGTACAGCGGATTGGTATTGACCACCACCATGCCTGCACGCAGCGCGCCGAGGCACACCACCAGATACTGGATGAGGTTCGGCATCTGCACGGCAACGCGATCGCCCTGCTCCAGCCCCGCACCGTGCTGCAGCCAACCCGCAAACTGGGCCGAGAGCCGGTCGAGGTCGGCGTAGGTCAGGGTGTGCCCCACGCTACTGCAGGCGGCCTCGTCGCGGTAGGTCGACAGCGCCTCCTCAAACAAGGCAACGATGGAGGGGTAGCTGTCGGTATCAATGCGGCCGGGGATGCTCAGCGCATCAAGCGTAGCTGCGATCGCGCTCTGGACCGTTTCCGTCATGGGTTTGTCTCGGGTAACTCAGGTGGTTTGGGTATGATGTGGATCGCGCGGTGCGGGGTCAACCTCCTGACGCGGAGATGTGAATCCAACCCACAGGGCTCACGTCACCCTCAACAGGGGAAAGCGACGCAGAAAAACAGACCGGAACAAAACGAGGAAAACGCAGGATGCAAATCAGCAATGTGACCTTCGATGAAATCGCCATCGGTGATACCGCGACCTACACGCGGCTCATCACCAATCAGGAGGTCGAGGCTTTCGCCGCGATCTCGGGGGATCACAATCCGCTGCACCTCGACCCCGAATACGCTGCCACCACGGCCTTTGGCGAGTGCATCGCCCACGGCATGCTCACCGGCGCCCTGATCAGCGCCGCCATCGCCATGCAACTGCCCGGGCCGGGGTCGGTCTACCTGAGTCAGAACATCCAGTTCCGCGCACCCGTATTTTTAGGCGATACCCTGACCGTCACCCTTGAGGTAATAGACAAGCATGGCAAACGGCCCTGGGTCACATTGGGCTGCACGGTGGAAAATCAGGAAGGGAAAGCCGTCGCCAAGGGCGAGGCGCAGGTCGCAGCACCCACAGAGAAAGAAACCGTGACGGTCGTACCGCCGCCGGCGATTCAGCTGCTCGAGGAGACCGCGCTAGCGTCTGACTGAGCGAACTGTTGGGGGTCGATGTACATCAATTCAATGAGCACGACCGGCTCACTCGGTGACGGCGTGGCGCCCATCATCAGCACGTTGGGCACACCCTCTGCCACGACCAAGCCGGGCACGCCAAATAAGCGCCGCTCGGAGGTAGCCTGACCGCTCTCATCCATCATTCGCAGCGCGGGTAAGGGCGTGTCCTCGTCTTTGAGCGTCTCGGTCATCTTGGCCAACAGCGCCAATACCGAGTCCCGGAACAGGGAGAAGTTCAGCGCGCCACGAAACTCCGTGTGATCAAGGGTCAGATCCAGCCGCACCTGACCGCCATCCTCCATGCGGAGCTGCGTCAAGGCGACCCGCGTCCCGGCTTCGAGCTCGCGAAAAATGCGCTTGCCCACCGTGCGTGACACCTCAATCAAGGTTTGATGCAAAACATTAACGCTGATAGTCGCAAACTGCTCATCGGTCAGCGTTTTTTCGCCAGCTGCCATGTGTCCTCCTGCTCGAGCCGCGAGTGTACCCTGCCCCTCCGTCGACTCCTACTGTGATTTGTCCAGAACGCGGCGTCGGTCCCGGTTTGTTAGACTCGACGTCGGCGAGCTCGCCAAGGCTCTCGCCCTACCCCGCTGTTGAGAGCGAACCCAACCCTTGATCAACCCCACCCAAACTCTCTGGACACCGCTTGCGCCGCTTACCCTCGATTGGCGCGGCGACGCGCCGGTGGCACGCGACTCCGGCGATATTTTCTTTTCTCCGGAAGATGGAATGGCCGAGAGCCAGTACGTGTTTCTGGAGGGCAACCGACTGTCAGAGCGTTGGCCGGCACAGTCCACTGATAAGCCCTTTGTGATCGGGGAGATCGGTGTGGGTACCGGGCTGAATCTTTGCCTGACATTGGCCGAGTGGCTTACACACCGGCGTCCGGGCGCGACGCTGCATTATTTGGGGTTCGAGAGAGCGCCTTTCAGGCCCGAGGACATGCGTCGCGCGCTCGGTCACTGGCCCGAGCTGGCTCCCGTGCTCAGTGCGCTCCTGGCGCGCTGGCCCGACCCGCTCCCCGGCTGCCACCGCCGATACTTCCCCGAGTGGGGACTCACGCTGGATCTCTGGTGGGCAGATGCCGCAGACGCCCTTGAAGACTTAGCCAGCCACGGCCGGCCCTGGATCGATGCCTGGTATCTCGATGGCTTTGCGCCGTCGCGGGAACCGGGCCCCTGGCAACAGCGTCTCTATGACGCGATGGCTGGCCTGAGTCGGGCCGAAGCCACGTTCGCCACGTTCACGGCGGCAGGGGATGTCAGGCGAGGCCTCGCAGCGTCTGGATTTGAAGTACATAAACGGCCGGGCTTTGGTAGCAAGCGCGAGGCGCTGTGCGGGACGATCGCCGCCCCGCGTACCACTGCACCCGCGGTTACCCCCTGGGACCTGTACCCTGCGCCGCAGACACCAGAACGCGCGTTGGTACTGGGAGCAGGACTGGCCGGCGCACACGCCGCCTTTGCCCTCGCGCGTCGAGGCGTCGCCGTGACAGTGCTGGAAGCCGCAAGCGTCGCAGGTGGCGGCTCGAGCAACCTGCAGGGCGTCACGTATACGCGACTCTCCCATCAGCATAATCCACTGACCGATTTCTCCCTCGCCGGTTTTGGCTTTGCCACCGACTACTACGCGACGCTCTTGGATGAGGGCGCACTCGTCGCAGGTGAGGACATCGGCCTCGGCGGCTATGTGCAGCTGCACGAGCCCGACGAGATGCTGGCACACCTGAGTGAGGTGCTGCCGCTGGCACCCGACTTTGCGCGGGTGCTCACCGCCACGGAAATCGCCGCACTCACCGGGCTGACGCCACGGTGCGGCGGTATTCACTACCTGCGGGGCGGCTGGCTGACACCGGCGGCGGTCTGCCGCGCGCTACTGGCACATCCGTTGATCTCGCTCCAGAACAAGTGTGGGCCCCTGTCGCTCAAGCGCGGGCCGGACGACGGTTGGCAGGCGGTCGACGCACAGGGCGCTGTACTGGCGGAGGCCGACACCGCTGTTGTGGCCACGGCCCACGACACACTGGCGCAACCGGAGCTCAAGTGGCTACCGCTCACTGCCATTCGCGGACAGACGACACACCTGTCGACGCCGCCCGCACTCGCGGAACTGTCCGTGACGCTCTGCGATCAGGGCTATCTGCCGCCGGCACGGGCGGGCCTGCACTGCCTGGGGGCGAGTTTTGGTCCGGGGGATGCGGGCACGGATGAACGCGAGGCGGAGCATGCGCATAATATCGACATGATGAAGACCGCCCTGCCCAATCTGGATCTGCCCGTCCCTGACGGTGGCTGGCAGGGGCACGTGGCGCATCGGTGCAATAGCAACGACTACCTGCCTGTTGCCGGTCCGGTGCCTGTGCTCGAAGCGTTCAACCGCCGCTACGAGCGACTGCGCCACGATCGCAAGCGGGTCATCGATGCACCGAGCCCCATGCTGCCGGGACTCGCAGTGCTGACCAGTCTGGGATCACGGGGCTTGTCTGCCGCGCCTTTGGTGGCAGAGATGGTGGCAGATCAGCTCATGGGCACGCTGCCCGCGGTGCCGCGCTATCTGCAAAGAGCGCTCTCACCCGCGCGCTTTGCTGAGCGCGCATTGAAACGCGGCGAGCCCTTATGAAGAGCCGCGGCGCACTGCTCTGCTCTCTACTTGTTGGGCTGATGCTGGTCGGGAGCGGCACCTGCCCTGCCGCGGAGGGTGAGCCGCAGCAAGCCGCCGTTCCCACCTATGGCTATGAGGTAGTGTCCCGCTTGCGCTTCGACCGGGCGAATTTCACTCAGGGACTCGAAATCCACGACGGGCACCTCTATGTCAGCTCGGGCCTTTACGGCGAGTCCATGATCAGGGTGTATGACTTTCCCGCGATGGAAGAGATTCAGGCCGTCCCTGTGGATCCCAGAATTTTCGCCGAGGGCCTTACGGTCATCGACAATCGACTGGTGGTGCTCTCCTGGCGCGAACGCGTCATGCTGGTGTATTCGCTGCCCGATCTGTCATTACTGGGCCAAAGCGCCCTGCCCGGGCAGGGATGGGGCGCCACGCACTCAGGCTCGACGCTGTGGTTCAGCGATGGCTCCCACTACCTGTACTCCGCCGACATGAGCAGCGACGGCAAGCTGACCCGGTTACCCGTCACGCTGGAAGGCCGGCCGCTGCGCAATTTGAATGAACTCGAGTGGGTCGATGGGGAGATCTGGGCTAATGTGTGGCAGACCGATGAGATCGCGCGGATCGACCCAGGCACCGGTGAGGTGGTCGGCCTGATTGATCTCTCAGGCTTGCTGCCCGATGAGGACCGGCTCAGGGATACGGATGTGCTCAATGGCATTGCCGTCGACCCAGTCACCCAGGCGATCTGGGTCACCGGCAAGCGCTGGCCCTGGCTTTTTGAGATTACACTGGAAAAACGCGCGGACTGACCCCATATCAAACCCTGATGACATCAACGCAGCCCAACTGGAACCGAACATGACAGATGCCTCAACTCGCCCCGCCGCCGCCCAGACTCCCAATACGTTTGTGCTGAAGCGGGCAGTGCCGATCCCCAGCCTGAATCTCACCGTTGAGGAGTACGCGCATCCCGACACTGGGGCCCAGCACCTCCATCTGAGCAGCGACTCCTCCGAGAATGTGTTTATGGTCGCTCTGCGCACGGTGCCCGAGGACTCTACGGGCGTGGCGCACATTCTCGAGCACACGGCGCTGTGTGGCAGTGAGCGGTACCCGGTTAGGGACCCCTTCTTCATGATGCTGCGGCGCTCGCTGAATACGTTTATGAACGCCTTCACCAGCTCGGATTGGACCGCCTACCCTTTCGCCACCCAAAACCGAAAGGATTTCGGCAACCTGCTCGACGTCTATCTCGATGCCGTGTTCTTCTCCCGACTGGACCCGCTCGACTTCGCACAGGAAGGCCACCGGGTCGAGTTTGAGAACGACGACAGTGCGCAACCGCTGGTATTCAAGGGTGTCGTTTTCAACGAGATGAAGGGCGCCATGTCCTCTACCCCGTCGATCCTGTGGGATCGGCTTTGCCACGAGCTGTTTCCGTCCAACACCTACCACTTCAATAGCGGCGGCGACCCGGAGCACATCCCGGATTTGAGTTATCAGGAGCTGAGGGACTTCTACGCCGAGCACTACCATCCCAGCAACGCCATATTCCTCACCTTTGGCGACATTAGCGCTGAGGCACACCAGCAGGTTTTTGAGGCACAGGTGCTGCAGCGTTTTGACGCGCTGGAGCGGAAAATCGAGGTCGCGCTCGAAACACCCTTCACTACCCCGGTGCAGGCGACGCACCCCTATGCGGTGGATGCGGAAGAAGGCACCGAAAAAAAAACGCACCTGGTCATGGGTTGGAAGCTCGGTGAGAGCGCCGACCTGACCGCTATGTTGGAAGCACAGTTGGTGTCCTCAGTATTGATGGAAAACAGTGCCTCGCCACTGATGCACTACTTAGAGACCACTGACCGCGGCGCCGCGCCCTCTCCGCTGTGCGGGCTGGAAGAATCAATGCGGGAGATGGTGTTCTGCTGTGGCATCGAAGGCAGCGAGACCGGGCACGCCGAGGCGTTTGAAGCCGAGGTGCTGGCCTGCATCGAACAAGTGGCCGCCGACGGTATCGATGAAGAGAAGATCGACGCGATCCTGCGACAGATCGAGCTTCACCAGAGAGAAGTGAGCGGCGATGGCATGCCCTACGGACTCAATCTGATGCTGAGAGCCCTCGGCGCGGCCACGCATTATGGCGACGCAGTGGCGGCACTGGATCTTGAGCCGGTGATCGCCACGCTGCGTGAGCGGGTCAAGGACCGTGATTATCTGCCGGGACTCATTCGCCGTCTGTTGCTCGACAACCCCCACCGGGTGCGACTGGTCGTGACGCCGGACACCGGTCTCTCGGCCAGCCGCGAGTCGGCTGAAACCGCCCGCCTGGCAGAAATGAAAGAGAATCTCAGCAACGAGCACACGGCGGAGATTCTCGACCTCGCCGAGCGCCTCAGGGCCCGACAGGGACAGAAAGATGACCCGGACGTGCTGCCAAGAGTGGCGCTCTCTGACATCCCCGCAGAAACCGCTTCTCCGGAGCCCGTTATTGAATCAGGTACATCGACCCACTACCGCTACACGGCGGGTACTAATGGACTGGTGTATCAGCAGTGGGTGAGCCCGCTACCGGCGCTGACGGCAACCGAGCAGCAGCATCTGCCGCTGGTGACGGCATTGATGCCCGAGGTCGGCGTCGGCGATCTCAACTATCTGGACACCCAGGAGCGACACTCGGCAACGGTCGGCTCACTCAGTGCGTCGGTCAGCAGCCGCGCGCACCGCGACAACGAGCAACACAGCGACAGCTTCTTCGTGCTGTCTTCCAAGGCCCTCGCAGACCGACTGGAACCGCAGCTGGAACTGATGTCGGACACGCTGCAGGCCGCGCGCTTCGATGAAGTCTCGCGCATCCGGGATCTGGTCAGTCAAATGCGCGCGCGACGCGATCAAGGCATCACCGGTAGCGGCCATGCGCTGGCCATGACCGCAGCCTGTTCGGGTATGAGCCCCCTCGCCAAACGCGGCCACGAGCAAGGAGGGCTTGAAGGCATCCGCACGCTGCGCGCGCTGGATGACGTACTCAAAGATGACGGTGAGCTGGACGCGTTTGCTCACTCGCTCGGTGCTATCCATCAGAAACTGGCGGGTGCCGGGGCGCCGCTTTTGTGCACGGTCGCCGATGAGCCCAACATCCAGTCTGCGAGCGAGGCCGCCGCACAGCGCGCAGGCGCCCTGCCAATGACGTCCCATGACGGGATCGCGCTGGATCCGGTCCGCGCCGGGATTCAGGAAATGTGGGTCACCAACACCCAGGTTAACTTCTGCGCCAAGGCCTACCCCACAGTGCCCTCCGGACACACCGATGCGCCGGCGCTGTCGGTACTCGCCGCTTTCCTGCGCAATGGCTTTTTACACCGTACGATCCGGGAGCAAGGCGGTGCTTACGGTGGTGGCGCCAGCCACGACCCGAATATCGCCGCATTCCGCTTTTTCTCCTATCGGGACCCACGCCTGGTCGAGACGCTAGACGACTTCGACGCTTCTATCGCCTGGCTATTGGAGGCACAGCATGAGCAGTTGGCGCTGGAAGAGGCCATCCTCAGCGTGATGGCCAGCCTCGATAAGCCTGGGTCACCTGCCGGCGAGGCAAAGCGGGACTTCCACGAGCGACTGTTCGGTCGCACCGCGGAACATCGCCGCATCTTGCGCGCCGGCATTGTGGGTACCACCCTCGATGACCTGCGCCGGGTGGCCGAAACCTACCTGAAGCCCGAGCTTTCCAGCACGGCAGTCATCACCCACACCGCGGGTGCAGACATCGTGGCAGAGCGTCAGTTACCCCTCACCCGACAGGATCTTCTATGAGCGAGAGCAAGTAGCCCTCGCCGCGGGGCGCCCAGGCTCGCAAAAAATCTTCACGAGTCCAGATCAACCGGCCCTGAGAGGGGTCGGCCAGGGCAACGTGGTGGCCCGCCAGCCCGGTCAATAAACTGAAATGCGGGCCCGTGGGTAACTGTAAGTGCACCAGCACCGGCAGCCCGAGGGTCGATAGCGATGCGGCACTGACCCTGACGATCTGCGGATTGGCACCGACATCCTGTGCGAGCTGGGCCAACTGCTCAAGACTGAAACCCTCACTGCGGATTCGCGGAAATTCGACCGCATCGGCGCTGAAGCGCGCCATGAGCCCTGTCAGCTCTGGCACTGCACCAGACTGCGCGGCAATCAACGTGGCGAGTGCGGCGGGGCCACAGTCGTAATCTCCCTGCTGGCGCACGATCTCCTGCTCGAAAACGCGCACCGGTTGCGACCACGCGTTAACACTCCCCAGCGAGACCCCGGTGAGCGCGGTGACGATGCTCAAACTCAGCACTATCCGCCGCGCCCCCCGAAGTGGGCAGGCCCTAGCGCTCGTTCGTATGACGCCGGGCACGACGCTCCAACCAGATGACGAGGAGCACCGCACCACTAAAGTAGGTGGTGAGCGCCACTCCGAGGCCGATCAGACCGCCAGCGGCCGCGGTGGCGCCGGCCATCAACAGCGCCCAGGCGAGCAGCACCGGCACAATACGCAACGCGAAATATCGTTCTCGCGCACGCCAACGGGCGTCGCGGGCTAGCTTCTCCCGCAGCTGCTCGACCGGATTATTCCCTTTTAGTCCTGCCACTGCTGAGTCCTCCCTTTAAGGCAGGTTGTAAGCGGGGCGAGGTTCCGCGTAATGCGGTACGTAGACGCCCCAATAAAAACCCGCTAGGGCCAAATCAAGCGTTGCCACACCCACGATAAACGGCAGTACTTTGCCGCGCAGCTGCGACGCCTCAAGGAACGACAAGGCATGGGATTGCTCATCGGGCAGCGGTGATGGCGCAACCCGTACCGTGGCGGTTTCTAGACTCAGCGGCGGGACGCTGATCAGGGATGATGCCTGAGTGAACGGTGCAGACACGACACCACACAGGCCTAGTACGAAAATCCATTTTCTCATGTTGGTAGCTCCAAGCTATTTAAGATCACACCGAATTAAGACTCGGTCACCACCGATCCTGGCAAAAAGTCCGCCATGACCGGCTCAGCGCTTACTGTGCCAGTTGGACTATTGCGCCACCACGTCATGGGCAAGCACAATTCCTCCGCGCCCCGATAAGGTCGCCGAAGGACAGGAGAGAATGGAATGATCGTGAAGCGTGTGGCGGGGGCACTGGGTGCCGAGTTGCAGGCCGTCAATTTGGGCGAAGGACTTAACGCTGAACTCGCCAGTACCTTGCGCGCCCTGCTCAATGAGCACGAGGTACTGTTTCTCCTTGATCAGAATATTGAACCCGCCGCGCAAAAAGCGCTGGCCGAGATTTTTGGACCGCTGCAGACCCACCCCGCCTACAACACCGTTGAGGGCCTGCCCGAGGTAATGATTCTGGAGAGCACCCGGGAGAATCCTTCAAAGATTGAAGTCTGGCACTCGGACATGACGTTTCGCCAGCATCCGCCCTCAGTGACCGTGCTGCGCGGTATCATCATTCCGGAAGTCGGGGGTGACACGCTGTTCGCCAGCATGACCGCTGCCTACGAGGGCCTGTCGTCAGGGATGCAACGCTATCTTGACGGGCTGGTTGCGGTCCATGATTTTAGCCACGGCTTCAAAGAGAGTCTGGCCGAACCCGGGGGTCGGGAGCGCTTGGCAGATGCCGTGGCCGCCAACCCGCCGGTGCGCCACCCGGTGGTACAAACCCACCCAGAAACCGGCAAAAAAGTGCTGTTCGTGAATGCCCTGTTCACCACTCATATTGAGGGCCTGCCGCCGCTGGAGTCTGCTGAGGTCCTGCAGTTTCTGTGGCGCCACGCCAGCCTGCCGGAATTCACCTGCCGCTTTAAGTGGGCACCCAACAGTATGGTGCTCTGGGATAACCGCAGCACCCAGCACAAGCCAGTGAATGATTTCTTTCCTGCAACGCGACGGTTGCATCGCGTAGTGAGCGAGGGCAATCAGCCCTATTAATCTTGCGTCGCACCTGGCTCTTTCATTGAGCTGGTCGGCCAGCGGCACTCGCCTGCTTACCGCTCGGCTTTAACCCGCTCAGCGCTCGGCTTTAACCCGCTCAGCGCTCGGCTTTGACCCGCTCAGCGCTCGGCTTTAAT
>CBFHIW010000071.1:0-10145 GCA_965656065.1 Luminiphilus sp.
ACTGCGCAATTAACCAGTGTGGATTCTATTCGTCAATTTTTTACCTCATCAATTGTTTTCACCTTAATTGATATGCCCTTTGCGATTTTATTTTTGGGCGTCATTTACCTGATCGGTGGGCCCATTGCGGCGGTCTATTTTGCTTTTCTCGTTTTCAGTTTGGCGGTTGGTTTTATTGCCCAGCGTGCTTCAGCCAAAGCTAATAAAGAGCTGATGTCTCGCAGTAATGAAAAGATGGGCATCTTGGTCGATGCCATTAAAGGTACCGAAACCATTCGATCAACAGCGGCTGGCGGCAAATTTGCCCGGGATTGGCAAGACGTTTGTATGGACGTGGCGCGATCCAGCCTGGCGCAAAAGAAAATCAATACTCTCGCCACTACATTCTCGGCGTCGCTGGGGCAGGTCTCCTACGCGATTGCCATTGTGGTGGGTGTCTCTTTGATTGGCGAGGGCGATATCACGATGGGCGCCATGATTGCTTGCAGCATCTTGGGTGGCAGAGTGCTGGGTCCGGTTGGTCAGGCTGTGGGCTATCTCATCCAATACGAGGGTGTGCGGCAGTCAATCAGTTTGGTTGATGAGTTTTTGAAAGTGCCCAAAGCGCGCGAGAATCGCAGCAACCTGATTTTTCCTCCGGCTAAGCCCAGGGTTATTAGCCTAGAAGGCATCGAGTTCGCCTACCAAGGTGCCAAGATCAACCAGGTCGACATTGAACACTTGCAATTAATGGCCGGTGATCGAATTGCGCTCCTGGGTGGCATCGGTTCGGGCAAGTCCACCTTATTAAAAATCATGGCGGGGCTGATTAAACCCACAAGCGGTCGTGTTCGGGCAGACGGCGTCGACCTTTGGGAGCTGGATCCTTTCTTCGTGGCCAAGAACGTCTCCTACCTCCCGCAGTCTCCAGATTTGTTTAAGGGCACGCTGAAAGACAATATTTCGCTCGGCAGCGCCGGTCTTGATTCGCGCATCGCCGATGTAGCCAACCTTTTGCAGCTTGAGCCGATTTATGCCCACAACGACAAGGGAATTGATATGGAAATAGCCGAGGGCGGCACCGGATTATCGGGCGGTCAGCGACAGATGGTCGGATTAGCTCGAGTGTTTATCAATGCGCCCACGGTTTGGCTTTTGGATGAACCTACGGCGTCGCTCGATAGCAATACCCAAGCGACCGTGGCTGCGGCTATACAGTCTCGTGTGAAGCCTAAAGATATTCTGGTATTTGCGACGCACAATTTGAAATTTGCAAGGGATATGTCCACTAGGATCATTGTTATGGACAGGGGGAAAATCCAGCGAGATGTCGCTACCGAGACCGTGGAGGTTCGTCGTGTTGAACGTTAAATCGTGGTTTGCCAGCAGTGAACGAGGGGCAAGCGAGCCCTCGTTGGATGAGTTGGTTAGTGGCTCTATCGTCATACCGGTGCTTGCGCTTGGCGTGGTCTGTTTTGTTACGTGGGCATCGCTATATGAGTTAGATCAGTTTGTCAGGGCTACGGGGAAAGTGTTTTCCAGTAGTCGTGTTCAGCTCATTCAGTCCGTAGATGGCGGTGTGCTTGCTGAGCTAAATGTTTCGGAGGGTGACCGTGTTGTACCTGGCCAAGTATTAGCGCGGGTTGATCAATCGCGCTTTGAAGCCTCTACTAACGAAATTGTGGCGCGCATTGACGCGCTGAAAGCCAAAATTGCCCGTCTACGCGCTGAAATTACTGGCAGTACGCCGCTGTTTCCTGAAGAGCTGGCGGCAAAGCCTGAGCTGTTGGCGATTGAGTTCGCCTTGTATGAGCGTCGGCGCAAGAGTCTGCGCGACGACACGGGGGCGAATACAGAGGCCCTGCGCTTGGCGCAGTCTGAACTTGACATGGTCAATGAGCTGCTGCGGACCGGCGATGTCGATCGGACAGAGGTATTTAAAGCTGAGCGCGGTGTCATTGATGCGCGTGCGAAATTAAATGCGCGCAAAAATGAATATTACGAGAAGGTCGGCCAAGAGCTGACTCAGGCAGAAGATGAGCTGGCACAAAACAGCGAAATTCATGCGCAACGAAAAGCCCTGTTAGAGAGCAGCGTCATGCGCGCGCTGGTACCCGGTATTGTCAAGAATATCGAGATCACCACCATTGGGGCCGTTCTGAAACCAGGTGAGGCGTTGATGGAAATTATTCCAACTGGTGACACCCTGCTGGTGGAGGCAAAGATTTCACCTAGGGATATCGCCGATTTAGAAAACGACTTGCAGGCCACTTTACGGCTAGATCCGTATGACTCGTCGATCTACGGCGTTCTGAAAGGAGCTGTGGTCTTCATCTCGGGCGATACTATGGTCGAGGAGACCGCTCGGGGCGAGGAAATGTATTATAAGGCACACATTTCGCTACCAGAGACCCCGTTCACCACGTCGATCGGGAAAAGCGTCGATATCATTCCTGGCATGACGACGCAGGTTGATATCAAAACGGGCAAGCGTACGGTGTTGACATATTTGTTAAAGCCCATTGTGAAGACGTTAGATTCATCTTTTGGGGAGCGGTAGTAACGTGCCCACATTCCATTTGCGAATCCGTTTTTTCCACATGTCATTTTTTAGAGGGTTTAACGGTTGAAGGGTTTCACTAGGCCCTACACACGGCTTAATCGTGACTCGGTATTTCTTTAGCCTAGATCATATTTGGCGCGGAGCATCATATTCGGCACGCCAGTTGACCGGCAAAGGCTGGCGGATGCGGTTGAGAATCTGAGAGGTTGCGGTAACTCACTAACAGCGAATTGATAATAGACATCCCCGTCAACAGATGATGGTAGTGCTGATTTCATTACGGACGCTCGAGAGAGAGCCTCATCAGGCAGCCACATCAATAGCATCGCATGCCAAAGCGGCTTGATCTCACACGACGGTTCTGCAGCCATGTCAGCGGTTGATTTCTGTGACGGCCCGGTACCCCATACGCATGGCTTCAATGGCGTCTGCCGCGGGTGCCGAGTCCGAGTTCGCGATCGTAATGCGGCCGTGGGGTTGCCGGCCTATGGCAGCAGAGTCACCCGGCCCTGCAACCGCATAGCCGTGCGCCCAGCGGTTAACCGTGAGGCTCGCGACGTCACGGTCAAAGTCAAAATGTGTGGAGGGCAGCATCCCCGTAAGATGCTCGCGCACTTCCGATTCATAGTCTGCGAAGGTTCTACCCAGCATGCGATAGCGCGCTTCTTTGTATTGCTCAGCTCGGGGTTTACCCAGCTCTTCGCTATAAGGACAACTGATCATCTGAATGATGCAGGGATCGTCCGGTGTTTGGGTGTACTGGTAGCCACCCAGGCTGACGGGGAAATCCATAAAAAGCGTTTGATGCATATTCCCGGGGCACATCGCGAGCCCCAGTCCTTGCTCCTTGAATGCCCGCCAATTCCTGAGCCCGACCGTCGTGTAGATCAGCGGGCTTTTCATCTGTTGTTTAAGCGCTGCTGACTGTGGTGTGGGCAGATCGGTCACGATATGCGGAATCATCATGTTGTAGCAGGCCATGACCACATGACTTGCCGACACCTCGTAGGTGTTGCCATGGTGCACGTACTGCACCGCGACGTCCTCCGCGCTCTCCACTGCGCCTTGATGAGACACATCGACCACGGTGGCATTGAGCCGGATGCGCGATGATTGTGCGTCGCCGTCTAGCTGGCCATAGTCAAATCGCGCGTTCACTAGTGCTTCTGCAGAGTTCCCCTCGGCGATGTGTGGAATCAAGTATTTGACCAACGCGCGTGCGACACCCGCATTGCCGTCGGGGAAGTGATGGATGTAGGGATGATCTTCGTCGTACACATCGACGGGTGCGAAGCCCAGTGCGCCACACTCTTTGGCTTCACCAATGCTCAGCAATTCAGTGCCGGCGTTGGACCAGTCGATGCCGGAGTGGCGTGCCATATGGAGCACATCGGGGTCATCCACACCCAGAGTGTTCTGCAGGTAGTCAAAATAGTTGTGGCGATAAATGTATTCCTCCAGCTCGGCATCCGGCACGTCTAGCAGGTGCACGCCACCTTTGAGTACCCGCAACAGCTGTTCTTTTCCGCGTGCACTCAGCGGTGTCTTGGCCACGGCGTCTTCGTCAGATAGTGCGGCGCCAGGCAGACCCTCGATGTAGTTGTAGTAGTTGCAAAACGGGTGGTGGACGAGCGTGTCTTGGCCAAACTCTGTGGCGTTGAAGTAGGTGGCCGCACTGAGCCCATGGCGCGCGTAAAACCTCTGATCAAAAGCGCTATCAAATCGGTAGAGGTCTATACCAATATCGGTGAGCAGCTTGCGAATGACGGGGTCTGCCGTGCGCGGCTCCACTAAAGTCTGCGAGCCGCCGTAGCTGATCAGCGTTTGCCCATCGATTGTGTGCTCATTGCGTTTGGCGTGGCCGCCAAAGTCATCGTGGTTATCGAGAATCAGAATTGTTTTGTCTGGCCCGTGCTGTTGGCGATAAAACACCGCTGCCGACAGGCCGCTCAGCCCCGCGCCCACCACGACCAGGTCGTAGTGTTCCTCGATTGCCTTGGTGAGTCCCGGCTGATAACCGCCTTGCCAGCTCCGTTGGTGTGCAATGGTATTCGCGCCGGGGTGACTGCCTCTCAGGCCCGTTAGGGCAGGTGGGTAGGGGGCAGTGTGCTGAGCAGCGAGCAGCGGCGAGACACCGCCTATACCGGTTCCGGCCAGTGCCATAGCACTCCCGTTTACGAAGTCTCTGCGTGTGAGTTTAGGCATGTGGCTGCTCTCCCCGTTCCATGGGATTCATCATGCCATGAACGACACGTGAAGTGGCCGTCGACTCTTGCCCTCGGAGTGTTGGCGCACTGCCGCACCTCAGAGCACATTCGGCGCAATAAAAAAGGGGGCTTACGCCCCCTTTGAATTGGCCACTGTTGATCTCAGATTAGAACGAGATTGCAAACTCCGCGCCGATGGTGCGGGGCGGTGTCCACCAACCGCGAGTTGCCAGCGGTGCGATGGTCGCCTGACCCAGTTCCTGATCATCGGTCAGGTTCTTGCCATAGACCGTCAGGCGATAGCGGTTGTCTGCCCACAGGTAGCTGATGCTGCCGCTGAGGTCATTAATGCTATCCATATGGCCGATGGGGTTGTTGCTCGCCTCGATTTCAACCGTATCGCGGTAACGATAGGAGAGAGAAGTTTGCAACGTTCCGCCGCCGATATCCGCGTCATAGGTGGTGATCACACCAAACGTGTTTTCCGGCGTATTACGCGGAATCAGGTTGGAGTTGTCGGTGATTACGCCGTCGCCGGTAATGTCTGCAAAGTAGTTGTCGTACTCCGCGTCGATGTAGCCGTAGTTAGCGCGCAGGCTCCAGTTCTGGGTGATCTGGAAGTTCATTTCCAGCTCCACCCCGAAGATTTCCTGTGTTGAAGCGTTACGTACAACGGTTGCCACGTTGGAGAGGCTGACAGGGATCAAAATAGATTCCTGCTTCTCTTCGTAGTCGCTCATGAAAATCGTCGGGTTGAAGGTTAAGCGGCCGTCCAGCCACGTGCTCTTCAAGCCCAGCTCATAGTTCTTGACGTATTCGGGATCGAAGGTGGGCGAAATGTTGTAGTCCGCCTGACGCCCGAAGAAGCCGCCACTCTTGAAGCCTTCTGAGTAAGAGGTCCAGAGCATCATGTCGTCGTTGATCTGCCAGCGAAGTGAGGCGCTAGGCGTGAACTCGGACCACTCATTGGCGTAGGGCCGTGGGTCAAGTAGTGGGGGAATGGGATCGCCTGCAGCCGGGTCATAGGGCACGCCGCCGTTACCACCAACAAAGTCTTTCTCTTCCTTGGTATAACGACCGCCCACCGTCAGCGTCCAGCTGTCGTTGATCGCGTAGTCCATGGAAACGAAGCCCGCCAGTGACTCAGTCTCCTGATTCTGGCCGTTACTGTTGAGTGACGTCGGAGCTAAGGGACCAGGATAGGCGCCAATGAGGCTCAGTACATAGTGCAGGCTGCCAACATCCCACCGCTGGACGTAGTCAACGTCGAAGGAATACAGACCGGCTACGAAATTGAACGGACCGTCAAAGGAGCTTGTCAGTCGTAATTCGTGGCTGGTTTGTTCCCAGTCGTTGTAGAAGTTCATGGTCAGCCAATCAGAGGGGCCCGCGTCAAAGTGCTGCATGTTCTGTTCGTTCTGATCGCGGAAGCCACCGATATAGGTCAACTGCAAATCACTGTTGATCTCCCAGTTGGCGGTGACGATTGTCGTGTCGTACTCGTTGTCACTGAAGTTGCGACCATTCATGGAGTTGGTGGTCGACGTGTCTTGCGAGGTGCTGTAGCAATCCGCCAGGAAGGGCAATACGCATGCTAGGTCAGTTGCCTGGTTCGTGTTGACGTAGGCACCCTGGTCGCTAGTGTCTTCCATGCGCTCGTAGTGCACTTTCAAATTAAAGTTGTCAGTCGGCTGCCACTTCATGGCAAAGCCGTAGTTGATGATGTCATCACCGCCGACGTCTTCTTGGAGTGTGGTGTTGTACATCCAGCCATCACTCTTGATCTGCGCGCCGAAGAGTTTCAAGCCGAGGGTATCGTCGATCAGGGGTACGTTGACGACGCCCTTGATGTCCTCACGGCCATGCTCGTCAAACGTCATACTGAAGTCACCGCCCCAGTCCATGGTGACATCACCGCGGATGATATTAACGATACCGCCGGTGGTGTTCTTTCCGAACAGCGTACCCTGCGGGCCCCGGAGAATCTCAATCCGCTCGACGTCAAAGTTTTGCATCAGCACGCCGCTGACGGTACCGAGGAACATGCCGTCCATGATGATGCCGACTGGTGGGTCCAAGCTCTTGTCGTAGTCACTGGCACCTACACCGCGGATGTTCACGTAAGCGGCGCTACCCGACCCGACTGCGCGTCGGATGTAAACGCTGGGCGAGAAAGTTGCGATGTCCTCGAGCCGTCGCACCTGGGCCTGCTTCAGCTCTTTGGTGATAGCGGCAACGGACACGGCAACGTCCTGTAGCGACTCGCTTCTGCGTGTCGCAGTAACGATGACCTCTTCAAGTGCGACGTCTTGCGCCAGAGTGGGAACACTCTGGAAGCTGGCCGCGATCGCCGCTGAGCAGGCGGCTACTGCCAGCCGCTTGGGGCTCTTGAACATGGATAGTGGGTGTTTCTTTATCATTATGACTACCTCTCTAATGGTGAACTACTGCTTTGGTTGTGTTGCTGAAATAGTGTGGTGCTAACTCGGTGGTTCCCTTTTGCTTTGAAATGCCTTTCCTTACTGTGAAACGAGTGAATCACTCAACTGGCCAGACGTGCGTCTGGACGCCATTCCGCATCCGGCGCTTCTGGTCGCCTTTTCGTGAGTGTTGTTAACAATTCTTGTAGCCATGCCTTGGTGGCACCCCTGCAAAACGGGATGAGGTCCAGGCAATGCTTGATGGCTGTTTGCTGGCGCAGCGTCGCGAGTGAGATCAGTTTTTTCTGCCACAGCAAGGTCACACCCCATTGGCTGGCGGCCATGAGTTGTGATAGCTGCGTGATATCAGTACCGATTTCTAGCTGGCCCTCGGCTCTGGCGGTGAATAACGCCTCGTAAAACCATTCCTGGGTGCGACCCACCCGATGATGTTCGGCTTCCTCTTCCGCGCTGATACCCAGTACGACTGCAATCGCAGATTCCATGAATTCTGGTGACTGTTGAAAGGTCTCCATTGATTGGTAGGTCAGCTCGAGGATTTGCGGGATACCGGGCGCGGCTTCTATAACCGGATCAGCGCGCTCCGTTTCGTAACGACGGAAGGCGGCGGCGGCCAACAGGAGCCCGCTGCGGTTTTTAAACAGGTTGTATAGGGTTTTTGTACTGACACCGCTTTTTTCGGCGATGAGTGCCATGCTGATATCAGCCGGACTCTCTGCCTCAAGCAGTTTCAATGTCTCGCTGAGTATGCGTTGCCGGCGTTCTACTAGCCCAGAAGACGCATAGTTTCCCCTTACTTTTGTCATATCGACCGATTATTTTTATTAAGTCGAGGTCCCAAACTTACAGGAGTCTGTAAATTTTGCAAGCGGTAACCTCTCGGGTAAGAATACACGCTGAGAGTTTGCTCTCGAAAGCGTCGAGAGCGTCAGGAGACAGCACAATAAAACGACAACAAAGGAAGTCGATATGACCCAGCAAAGCACCAATTATGATGATGTAAAGCAATACCGCCTGGATCCCGACAGGGAGCAGGAATTGGTGAATTGTGCAGGCGAATGCACCTTTTGTTGGGCTAATAAGGCAGGGCATCCCCTGGGCGTGACCACCGCTTATGTGCCGGTTGACGGCAAAATCTGGATGACCGCGACGCGTGAGCGCGTGCGAATCAAGGCGATCGCCCGGGACGGTCGTTCATCTGTGGTGATGTCGAGTAAGGGCACTCATATGGGGGGTGGCAAAACCGTGACCTATAAGGGCCACACCGTGATTCATGACGACAGGGAAACCAAAATGTGGATGTACCAGCTGCTCGCCAACGGCATGGCCAAAGCGGGGGACAGCGGTGGGGACTTCACCATGGGGCTCGATCCTGACTTGTTTGTGGCCTTTCTCGACACACCCGAGCGCATCGTGCTCGAGTTCACGCCCGAGATGTCGATTCCTTTTGATGGCGACAAAATGGCGAAAGGCACAGCAGCGGCCTATGCAGAATTTGCGGCCAAGGCTGCCGAGGCTGCCAAGGCCGACTGAATACGCTGTTTTCCTGAATCAAAAAAAGCGGCCTTTAGGCCGCTTTTGTATTGTGGTGCATTAATTGTCGCGTGTTCCTGCCGTTCGGACAGAAAGCCACGTAGGGGCTGGATTGGCTTATCGGCGGGCCCCCAGTTTTAAAGCGGTTGGCTGTTGGGCCTCATGCCTCCGTGATCACCTGTACCAGCTCCAAAAAAGTGCCGTCCGGGTCTTTGAAGCAAAAGAACCGGGCGTAGCTTGTCTCTGAGGTGTGGACGTTGACGGGTTCGGACACCACCTCAACACCCTGAGACACGAGGAACTCAAAGTCTGCGTCGATGTCTGCGCTCGCGAGCGCAATACGCGCCAGCCCCGGCCGATAGAGATTGGGGTAGGGCGGTGAATCATCCCGTGGTGACTTCCATTCGAGCAGGTCAATGACCATGGGTCGCTCGGCGTTTTGCAGCGCCATCAGTGCGCCCTCTACCTGATACTTGGGCATGCCGACGGCATTGGCAACTTCTTCGGTATTGGTCTCGGGTACGGGCCAGTGCACCTGAAAGCCAAGCATCTCGTAGAACGCCTTGGATCGTTGGAAGTCGGTGCAGTTGATATTGATGTGCACCATGCCGGTAATATGCATTGCTTTCTCCTAATTTCCGGGGTTATCGCTTGCCACGCATCTGGACTCGGCTGCTCGTTCCAAGTGCATCTTGACCAGAGTGCGTCTTATTCACGGTGCAAAAGTTAATGCGGTCGTTTTTTCTCGTTCAGATGACGGTGTCGCCGTTATCGATCACCATTTCTGCGCCCGTGACGTGCTTGGACTCATCAGACAACAGATACAGCACCATGTTGGCAACGTCCTCGGGTTCGCCGATGCCCAGTGCGACGCGGGTCTTTTCGGGGTCCTCTTCGGCCATCAGATCAGTCCCCATCAGTGACTTCAGCGCTTTGTGCACCATCGGTGTGCTGATGGAACCCGGGTGCACCGAGTTGCAACGGATTCCGAGTCCCTCAGAGCGACAGTGGATAGCAATCGATTTCGTCATCGCGCGAATACCGCCCTTCGCAGCGGAGTAGGCGAGGTAGGGGCTGAGACCAATCAGGGCAGCCGTTGAGGACATGTTGACGATGGAACCGCCGCCACTTTTTTTCATCAGCGCGATAGCTGATTGACACCCCCAAAAGGTTGCATCCAGATGAATGCCCATCACGCGCCGCCAGACATCGGTCGTAGTGTCTTCGATGTTGGCAATCGGTGCGATGCCCGCGTTATTGACCAGGCCATCAAGTCTTCCGAAGTGACTCTCGACCTCATTCATCACGTGCTGCCACGACGCCTCCTCACTCACATCCTGCGTAATGAAGTGAGCGCCAATCTCACCCGCAAGCGCCTGTCCAGATTCGGCGTCGATGTCAGTCATCACCACCTGTGCCCCC
>CBFHIW010000072.1:0-9925 GCA_965656065.1 Luminiphilus sp.
CGGGCCAGGTTAATGCCCAGCGATCAACGACCACTGAAATTGAAGAGGTAGTGGTCACCGCGCAGAAGCGCGAGCAAAGCTTGCAGGAGGTACCCATCTCTGTGTCTGCTATGGACGAGAGGATGATAGAAAAAACCTTCGCACGCGATATTGTTGATATAGCCGGTATGGTCCCAAACTTGGGCATTGACCCGATACTTGGGAATGGGACCGCATCAATCTCGATTCGAGGCATGCAATTAAACGACGTTGAGAAGAGCTTCGATCCGGCGGTCGCGGTGTATCAAGACGGTATTTACCTGGCTACTACAACTGGGGCTCTCTTAAACGTTTGGGATGCAGATAGGATTGAGGTGCTGCGCGGCCCTCAGGGAACCCTATTCGGAAGAAATACAATTGGCGGGCTGGTGCACATTATTCGTGCGACACCGACCGGTGAGCTAGGTGGCAAGTTTGCTGTGACCGTCGCTCAGGACAACCAACAAGATTTTAAAGGAACGCTCAACCTCCCAGAGTTCGCAAATATTGCCACTAAGGTAACGTATATGAACCTGTCGGGAGGGGACTATTTCGAGAACGCTACTCGCGGTGAATCTGAGGGCGAGACAGAACTCACAATGTGGTCAGCGTCAGCGTTGTGGCAGCCCTCAGATTCTTTCTCGGTGCAGGTTACTTACGACGACATCGATGATGAGACCCCGGTTAGGCCAGTCACCTGCATGACAGAGGCGCCGGAATTATTTGCTGCCCTGGGCTTGATTGGAGATCAGTGCGGCCCGGTATCTGACGCAGACTTTCATCGCACTACCTACACTTCAACAGACCAAACAGCCAGCGTCGAATTGGAGTCTTTGACTATTAAAGCCGACTGGCAACTGAACGAGAATCATAAGTTTGTTGCACTGGTCGGCAGCCGCGACATGGAAGAAACGTCTAAACAAGAGTTTGATGGCATCGCGTTTGATGCATTCAAAGTCTCACGCCCGCAATACGAAGAGCAGGTCAGCTATGAGCTGCGACTCGAGTCAGACTTCAATCGCCTCCGAACCACGATTGGCGGTTTTATGTGGGATAGCGAATATACCGCATGGCAAAACACCTATTTCTTTGGCGGCTTTAATGACTCGCCCTGGACGAAGCAAGAAACGGAAAGTAGCGCTTTATTTGGTCAAGTAGATTGGGACATCACAGATCGTATTACGCTCAGCCTGGGTGGACGATATACAGGCGAAGAAAAGGATTTTTGTCAGGCATTCACAGCGCCAAGTGACTCGCCGAGCGTCACAGATTTTGACGGTTTACCAAAAGAAGCTGTTAAGGGTTGGGGTAAGAACGGAACATGCCCCACTTGGGCACAAGGGGTTATAAACAACTCTTACACGAACCCGGTTACAGGCGATGCTGCACAGTTTTCGGGGAGCGAGTCTTGGAGCGAGTTCACTCCCAGATTAGGCGTTACCTATAACCTTGATAACGGCATCATTTACGGGAGTTATACGGAGGGTTTCCGTTCTGGCGGCTTTAATGGGAGGGCCACGTCTGCAGGTAATGCAGGCCCTTACGATCCCGAGATTGTCGAGAGTATAGAATTTGGATTTAAGACTTCTTGGTTCGGCAACACGCTTCAAGTCAATGGCGCCATCTTTACCACCGATTATCAAGATAAACAGGAGGATGTGGTGCTGCCGGGCACTGATGGGGCAGTCACGCTGACGCTAGTTCAAAATGCGGCAGGGGCCTCTATGGATGGTGTCGAAATTGAGACAATATGGATGCCCGCAGCTGGTTTGACTCTGACAGCTAATTTGGGATATCTCGACGCCTCCTACGACGATTACTCTGTAGTCGGTCCTGATGGAAATATGGTCAATAAATCTGGGTTCGACCTGCGCAAAGCGCCGGAATTGACTTATTCGGTGGGTGCCAACTGGGAGGTCCCATTGGGAGCTGAAATGTTCATGGTGGCTAACGTGAACTATCGGTGGCGCGACCGATATGCCGTGAATGCCAGTGCCAATGGGGGTCCTAAGCACTACTCAGATGACCCCCTAATGCAAGATTCTTACGGACTTTTGGACGCGTCTGTTAATTTCGAGACGGAACATTGGCGGCTGTCTTTGTTTGGCAAGAACTTAACTGATGAAAGTTACTTGTACCATGTGCTGGACGTTGCGGCAGGGTTTTCGGCAAGTTCTGCGACAGATGCCACTCCTACTTACACGCCGGGATTATGGACATTTGGCACAATGAATCGTCCTCGCTACTTTGGCGCGGAGATTCAGTATCGATTTTAGTCTCATAGGTTTATCTTGAGGGCGCCATCGGGCGCCCTTTTTTATGGCCGGTATGAATCCAAGTGCGGCTATTTGGGCATCCAGCTAAAGATGATCTAGGTCCGCAACGTGCACCATGCGCACACCGACGTTATTGCCAAGGTACAGATCAGCCAATGCGTCCGGCATGGTCTCGATACCCTGTGAAATATCTTCGACTGGATGCAGTGCGCCGTCACGCACCCACTTGGCGAGCGTGCCGATGCACTCGGGGTAGATAGATTCGTAGTCAAAAACAAAGAACCCCTCCATCTTGGCGTCCTGACGGCCCAGGTTCTGCAAATTGATGAAGCGGTGCTTGTCTTCCTTGTCGACCAGATACTCTGAGATCGAGCCGCAGATCACGATCCGCGCTCGGCGGCGCAGTCGGCCGAGCACATTGTCCAGAAGTGGCCCACCGACATTGTCAAAGTACAGATCAACACCCTCTGGAAACGCGGTACCGAGGGCGCTATCAACGTTGTCATTTTTATAATCGATGACGTGGTCATAGCCCATGTCTGTCATGAGGCGCCGACATTTTTCAGGGCCGCCCGCGATGCCGACCACCCTCTTCGCGCCCAACGCCTTGGCGACTTCAGCCACATGGCTGCCCACGCCTCCCGCGGCGCCAGAGACCAGAATGTGGTCGGTTGGCTTTACCAGGCCGATATCGCGTACACCCACGAGCGCTGTGATGCCGGCTAGCGATACAGCGCCGATGCCATGGGATAAGGGTAGATCCTCTGGTAGCAGAAACGGTGCGGGCCGATCCGAGGTATCGATCAGCGCATATTCTTGCCACCCCACTCGAGCTTGAATAATGGCCCCAGCGGGCAGATCTTCACAGTCGCTAGCGACCACTTGCGCAACACCGCGGCCTGGCATCACGGTGCCTAATGCCATGGGTGATTCGAATTCGGTCTCATTGCGCATATAGCGCAGCATGACGGGCGCCACACCGAGGTAGAGGGTTTTGACAACGGCCTTGCCGGGCTCAAGTTCAGGGATGGGCACGTCGACCAGGTCGAAATGGGAGGCGTCGGGTATGCCGTCTGGACGCGCGGCCAGCCGCCACTGCTTTTGCATCAGCAACGCCCGCCACGGTGTGGTGCTGGCCGGACCTGCTGCAAGCCCGCACGGCTTATTAGGAGGCCAAAGTCAGTCAATTCAAACCCGAAGGGGCGGGCCAGGCGACATCTGGCGTAGCCTGATCGATATCTGCGGCGATCTTCCATTGGCCATCCTGTTTTTTATAGACCAATAGCGATCGCCCGGCATCTTTGTAGATCTCCCCGGTCTCCTTATCGATCGCCTTGAGCCAATACTTGCTGACGATATAGGCGATCTCTCCGTGGGTTTCTCGAAGTTCGTAGTCGAGTTCAAAAACGGACTCCGCCGTGCCAATGCGAGTGGAGAAGTAATCTCTGATCGCCTCGATGCCAAAGAGCGCCGGCTGACCGTGCAGGGCAACAACGGCGTCATCAACATAGAGCGTCATCAGACCTTCAAGATCCTCCTGCTCGTAATAATTGGCCCACTTCCCGCCTTCGGCTGCGATTTCTGTCTCGAAATCGGCCCATGCGCCGGGCGTCAAGAGAGCACTCAATACAGCAAAAAAAAGCCAGACAGCAGCGTTGTTTGATTGCTTTGGCCTGCGACAAAAAGTCATTTAAATACCCCCAGCGCGGCAGCAATCAATGCAAACGCGTAAATCGCCAGCACGGCAATGTAGACGGGTGAGAGGGCGCGCGAGTATGCCGCGTTGAGTTCTGGATCGTCTGGCGTGGCGGCCAGCGCCATAAACAGATCGACTGCCGGCTTGAACAAGAGATCCAGCAGCACGCCAGCACAGAAAATCGCTCCCACAGCGAGCACCTTGAGTGCCAGCCAGTCTGGAATCTCGCCGTTCATCAATAGGTACATGCCCGCCCCACTGACCACCAATGCGAGCACCAGATTGAGCACCCAGTTGATCTTTGCAGACTGTTCCTGAGCCTTGGGATCGGCCGACAAAAACCCGCGCCAAAGAATCCCGAGCCACACAGCGGCGAATAACCACATCCCTAACAGGTAGTGGGAAGGTAGCGTTAGCCAGCCACTTGCCACTGCCAACTGGCATCCCGAGGGGATGATTAACGTGAGTGCAGAGCGTGGCAGCCGATCGAGCACCATACCCAGTTGCAGTACGGTTTGTCGGGTCTCAATGCTGAGCGTCGCACGCTCAGACCACTTGGCGGCAATGAACACGCCGATGTCAGTGCCAACCCAGAAAACCAGCAGCAAGATATGCAGATACAGCCAGAAAGCATCCATGGTCCATCCTCTTTTTTATTGTTTTGTAATGTTTGCCCCGGATTCCAAAACGTCTTTAATCAGCTGAAACCGGTCTTGCCCCCATTCGGCGTCTTGTGCCTCATTGGGCTCGAAGTCATCGAGTGCCTCCCGGGTAAGCGTTCCCGATTCAATTAACAGGGCTTCCAGTGTTTTGACGCGTTCATTCAATACCGAATGTTCGGTCATGAGGCGCACGATGATCGCTAACAGGCGATCAATCTCCGGGTCGGCGAAGAAGGCCGGACGCCCTGCCTTGACTGATTTTTTAACACCCATCAGCTGGCGCTGCCCTTTTGCGCGCCAAAGGCATACCAGGTAATGGTGTCAGAGAGACGACCCGTATCGGCATCGAATGTGGCTTCAGCGCCAGAAGCCTGAGCGAACGCTGCTTCACTCACGTAGGTAAATCGCGGCATCGTCGCTTGAAAGAAATCCTGCTCCGCGAACCCTGCATCAGAGCACAGACCTGGGTAACTGAGGTCGCGGAAATCTTTGTAAAACGGCTCGTTGTTATAAAAGCAGTCCCAATCCAGATAAAACGCATCGTAGGCACCCAGCGCGTCATTGGGTGGCAGTTCCATGTTGATGAGCACGCCTCCCGGCTTCAGGACCCGATGGGCTTCGTCAAAGAAAGCTTTGATGATCGGTGTCGGCAACTCGTGCAGAAACATGGACGAAAACACCACGTCCACGCTGTTGTCACTGTAGGGCAGTGCGTCACAGAGCGCCTGCTTGAAGGCGATAGGAACACCCATCGCTTCTGCGCGGGCGTGGCCATACTGCAGGCAGGGCGATGCGGCATCGAGGCCGTGAACCTCAGCCTCGGGAAAGGTCTGCTTCCAGGGCACCGTGTTGTGTCCGATGGTGCAGCCTACATCAACAATGAGTTTGGGATTCAGTTCGGGCCATTTCAGGCGTGTGAAGTTGGCCATGGAGTGGCCAATGTCATCAAGGTTTTTCCCCATGACGCCAAACGAAAAAACGTCGAGGCCATTGTCATAGACTGCGCCAGCCTCGGCGCCCTGACTGTGGCCACCTTGATAGTTACCCGGCATCAGGTGCACATCCATTGTGTCAATGTACTCTGGCAGATCGATGGTGTCGTCAAGAACCAGAGACCCGCCATGCTTCGGTGTTGTGGCGGCGCTGATGTTTTGGACCGAGTCAGGGTCGGATTCAATTGCCCGTAAAACAGACTGCCAGACCAGCTCCTGAGTGGCGCAGCGCAGGCTGGAATACCATTTGAACAATCCGCGCTCTTTGAGGAATTCATGAACCGCTTCGCCTGATTCGTGGCTTTCGTTTGTCTCGGCGCTGCCCTGAACGTAGTCGCCCTGCATTTGTGCCGCGAGATCGGTCAGCACCCAGGCCCGCATGGAGGAGGTGAAGCGCTCACGCGCGCGCTGATCAAGGTTTTTGTTGAGTCTCAGGGAGTGTTGCAGTCCCGGCATGATTTAGCCCCCTATCCATGTCGACCCCACCTGCGGTCATCGGTGCCAGCTCGGTAAAACGTGATCTTGATCGACTATTAGTGATAATGATATATGGATATGACAACAACATCGCGATAACTTCAAGCGCGATGACAACAAGCACCCAGGGGAGTCATTTCATGAAAAATCATTTTCACCGGTCGGGTCTGCCGCTGCTTGTCTCAGCGGCGATTGCAACGGTCTTACCCAACGTGGCGTCTGCCCAGCTTGAGGAAGTGCTGGTCACTGCCGAGCGACGCGAGGCATCTGTTCAAGATGTCCCGATCGCTGTCAGCGCCTACAGCGAAGAAATGATAGAGCGGATGCAGATTGACGACACGCTCGACCTTATCAATGTGGTGCCCAATCTGTTTGGCGGTAACAACACGGGCTTGGGAACCGCCAACATGTACTACCTGCGTGCGCAGGGAAACGACGAATCGATTTCTACATTTGATCCACCGGTCGGCACCTACGTTGACGACGTGTACATCACCCGACAGAACGTCAATAACGTTGCTTTGTTTGATGTAGAGCGGATTGAGGTGCTTCGCGGACCGCAGGGCACGCTTTACGGGCGCAATACCACAGGTGGTGCGATCAGCGTGGTCATGAAAAAGCCGTCTGACACCATGCAGGGCTATGTTGAGGCCGGTGCGGGTAATTGGGGCAAGACCATGGTGCGCGGCAGCATAGATTTGCCGCTGAGCGATAATGTCCTGACCAAATTTTCGGCCTACTACGTCGATACAGACGGTTATCTTGAGAACCGCACCGACGGCAAAGACTACAACGAGGCCGATCTCACGGGTATTCGTGCCGCGTTGCGTTGGCTGATCTCGGACTCAATGACTTGGGATATCGCAGTGGATGGTGGCAAGTCAGAGGTGGCCAATATCCACGGTTTTCTTGATGGTGACGACCGCTACTCGCTCTCCGTTTTGGGCAGCGGGCTGCCGATGGGCGGCGGCATGTCTGACTATGGCAATGAGGTCGACACGCTGAATATCACCTCCAACCTCGCGTGGGACGCCATGGGCGGCACAGCCAACCTGATTTTGGGTTCGCGCTCGATCGAGCAAGACTTTTTGCTGAACTTCCCTTTCTCACTCGATTTCTTCCCCGACTTTTTCATCATCGACAATCAGGGCGAGCACGATATGTACTCGGCTGAATTGAAATGGTCAGGCGATATCATGGACGGGCGCGCGTTCCTGCAGACCGGCGTCTATTACATGGACGAGGACAACACGGTCGACTTTGTTGATTACCTCGACCTTGCCGCCGTCGGCGTTCCGGCGCCGCCTTCGACTGCATTCACAACGCTGGCGGATCGCGTGCTGAGCAACACCACAGAGAGCTTTGCTGTTTACGCCCAGGCTGACATCAAGATCGGCAACAACGGCACCCTGACCTTGGGCGCGCGATATACCGACGAAGAAAAGACGGTCGATTTTCAGGGAACGGTGAACTCGGCAGGAATGGTGGCCGCAGGTATTCCGCTCTCTCAGAGCGAGCAGGAGATCACTCCGCGGATTGCCTACGCACACAAGTTCACCGATAACTTTATGATGTATGCGTCGGCAACCAACGGCTTCAAGTCGGGCGGCTGGAACGCCCGCGGATCCAGCTCTGATGCTCTGCAAGCGTTCGCGCCCGAGACCATTTGGTCTTATGAGCTCGGGATGCGCGGAGACTGGGTGGACGGTCGGTTGCGCACCAATATCACGATGTTTTATTCCGACCTTGAAGATCTGCAGACAACTTCTGCCACGCCAGACGGCCAGTTCCTGACTACCAATGCAGGCGGTTTGGAAGTGCCCGGGATCGAAGCTGAGATTACCGCCCTGCCAACCGATAACTGGCAGATCTTTGCCGCGCTGGGCTGGCAAAACGCAGAGTACAAGGGCTTGCCCGGCGGCTGTGTGACGCCTAACGCCAACCTTGCTGCTTATGATGCGGATTGCAATATCGCTGAACCTAAGCGGAGCCCACATCAGACCTATACCATTGGTACTTCGGTCGATTTTTCCTTGGGGGGTGTGACCGTGACGCCCAATATCATGTTGCGTTACTTAGGGTCGCAATATCCGGGCACGAGAAACCTGGGCTACAACGAGTCGGTCACCTTGCTGAATGCGGGTGTCAAACTTTCCATGGCGGATTCGCGCTGGGAGCTGAACCTCGAATGCAAGAACTGCGGTGATAAAACCTACACCCAGTCTTTCTTGTTCACGCGTTATTACAATATGCCGGTGACGTATCTGGCCACGCTGAAATATCGATTTGGTGGCTAATATGATGGGATCGATGGGCTGAGGCCGTCATCGATTTGCAAAGCCCCGCCGGGTCATACTCGAGCGGGGTTTTTTTGTCGGCTTCTTTATGGCCCTGATTGGGCGCGGCTTCAACCAATGGCAGGCGTGTGCGCGCCGCATGATGTCGTCAGCGCTAGCGGTCTTGGTCGGGCGCACTGAGCCTCTCGCCGGGACCGGTTTTTGCCAGAAGTCAGTGCATCTCTTCGCCGCCACTGACATTGATGGCTTCTCCGGTGATAAAGCTGGCCTCATCGGAAGCAAGAAAAGCGCAGAGCGCTGCGGTGTCTTCGGCCTGACCAATCCGCCCCACAGGGATACGCGCGGCCATTTCTTCAAGGTAGGCGGCTTCAGTCATACCCTTGAAGGCTGAAAAGTACGCATTTTGGGCGCTGCCCAGACCCGTTGTTACGTGGTTGGGGCACACCGCATTGACTGTAATACCCGCCGCACCGTAGTCGATGGCGGCCGTGCGGGTGAGGCCAATCACGCCATGCTTGGCGGCGCAGTAAGGCGCCATATGCGGAAATCCGGACTTCGCCGCCTGGCTGGCAATGTTAATGATTCGCCCCCCGTGCCCCGCGGTCTCCATGTGTGCGGCGGCCGCCTGAGTGCAGTGGAAGACGCCGCTCAGCGTGACATCAATCACCAGATTCCATTCATCCGGTGAGACTTCTCGCGTGTCCTTCATGACAAAGCCGATACCGGCGTTGTTGACCAAGACATCCACCCTGCCAAAGTGCTCCATCACGGCATCGAAAAGGTGTTTGACCGACTCGGCTGAGCGGACATCGCAGGCGTGGCTGAGCACCTCGGCTCCTTTGGAGCGCAAGCTTTCGGCGACGGATGCCATTTCGTCAGGTTTGGCGAGGTGACTTGATCCAGCGCCATCCACATCGGTGGCAACGAGACGGTAACCCTCTTCACCCAAACGACGGAGAATGGCTTCCCCCAAACCGCCGGGTCGCCCGGACCCTGTGCATACCGCGACTTTTCTTTCGGCCATCTACTTTTTTCCTCCCCATTACTGAGTTAGTTCGGCGATTCAGTGGCAGGGTATCGATATGGCTGCGTCTACGAAGCCGGTTGCGTCTCGGCAGTCAGCCCTTGCGATGTGCCAGCCACCAGCAGAGCACAAAACCGATGCCTGCTCCACCAAAACAGATCATGATCAGCGCGGGCTCGGTTTCGTAGAGTGTGGCGCCTAACCACGAGAACAGTCCCGCCATGGTCATTCCTACCGAGCTCGATAGCCCCGCCGCGCTGCCGCTCCAGCGCGGTACAGCATTGACCGCGCCATACATTGTGGTGGGTGTGAGGATCCCCGACAGCAGCATGGAGCTGAACAGGGGCATCACCACAGCGGCCAGCGTCAGTCCCTGCCAGGCGATCAGCCCGGGCGCGCTGAGAGACACCCCTAACATACCCAGCACGGCGCGATGCTGCCATTGCGGTGAGCCGAGTGATGACAGTCGGCTCAGCAGGAAAG
>CBFHIW010000073.1:0-9855 GCA_965656065.1 Luminiphilus sp.
TTGAGAGCGCACAATATCGGGGTTTACAGCCTGACCACAGTCGAGCACGCAGGTCACCTTGTGCACGCGGATCTTGCCATTCTCCACTGAGACCTCGGCGATCTCGGCCACGTCGGTGTAAAAAGAATGATGCGCCGCAAAGCCAAGATGATGACCCTCGGGCAGATTCATCTTGGCCATGTGCTCACCGGCGACTCGAATCACGTTATTGAGGCGCGGCGTGTTCTGGGTGTTCTGCAAACGGAACGCCACCTCATCCATGCCCGCTGCTTCGGCGATCTCATCGATCATCGATTCCTTAGCAAAGGCAGTGTAGGAATGCCCCACCGAGCGCCAGAAGGTCATGGGCAATTCGTGATCAACCGTCATATGGGTCACGCGGGTGTTGGGCTGATCGTAATCTTCAAACAGGCCCTCGGTACTCGACTCATCGGTCGCAAACTTCTCGAAGTACCACTCGCTCAGGTTCGCGACCCCCTCGATCATGCCGTCGCCCATCCATGAGTACAGGGCGGGTAGCAGCGAGCGGAAGGTATCGGGGGAAATATCGGCGCCAGCGCGGGCGGCATCCCAGGCGATCAGGTTGCCGTCAGCATCGACACCCGCCTTGATGCGCATCAGCGACGCCGGGCGGAAGGGCCCTTGCTGGATGTCATCCTCGCGGGTCCAAACAAGTTGGATGGGCTTGCCAGTAGCCTTGGCAATTTCAGTGGCCTCGATAATGTGCGAGGGCGAGCCCCGGCGACCAAAACCGCCCCCAAGGTAGGTTTGATGAAAACGCACGTTCTCAGCGGGAATATCCGCCACGCGGGAGACTAAGCCCGGCACTGCTGAAGGGAACTGAATACCCGTCCAGACGTCGGCCTGATCACCCTCGATGCGCACCACGGCGTTCATGGGTTCCATCGGCGAGTGGGACAGCAACGGCGCCCAATACTCGGCTTCGTGGGTCTTGGCGGCGGATTGCAATGCCTCATCGATATCGCCTTCAACCGGGCCTTCTACACCGTCACCGGCATCCAAGGCCGCGGCGTAATCCCGCCGCAGCGTGTCGGTATCAACCGCATCGAGCGGCATAGACTCCCACTGCACGTCGACCTTGGCCGCAGCCTGCTTGGCCTGCCAGAAGGTCTCGGCCACAACGGCCACGCCGGTGCTTACTTCAAAAACATTGATCACGCCGGGCATCGCCTTGGCACTCACCGCATTCACAGACTGCGGTCTCGCTCGGGCCACCGGCGGACGCACAATCACCGCGTAGTGCATGTCGGGCACATCAACATCGATGCCGAACTCGGCAGTACCCGTCGCCTTGGCGATGGCATCGACCCGTTTGGTTTCTTGGCCGATGTACTGAAATTGGGAAACAGGCTTCAATGGTGCGTCAGCCTCAATGCTCAGCGACTGCGCCGTCTCCACAAAGGCGGCATAGGGGTAACGCTTGTCACCGTGCACGATAAAACCGTTGTCAGTGCTCAGTGCCGATGCCGTTACGCCCAGATCCTGCGCTGCCGCCTCAAGAATGAGCCCACGGGTGTTAGCACCGACCTGACGCAGCTGCATGTAGTGGGCCCGAATGGAAGAGCTACCGCCCGTGCCCTGCATGCCAAAGGCCGGATTCACATAATCCTCATGCACGCCTGCTAGTCGGATATCCATATCGAGTGGATTTACATCGAGCTCCTCACCCACGAGGGTCGCCAAACCGGTGGTCACGCCCTGCCCCATCTCGGAGCGCGCGGTATAAAAGCGAATGGTGTTGTCGGGGAGAATCTGCAGAAACGCGTTAGGGGTCCAAGCACCCTCGGTGCTCGCGACCGGCAGCGGCGCGGGCGCGCTTGAGCAACCGTTGAAGGAAAAGCCCACCACGAGCCCACCGCCCGTTACAGCAGTGGCTTGCAATAAACGACGCCGCGAGACGTTGACCGTATTCATGAGTGGCCCTCCGTCTGCGCCATGGCATCGTAGGCCAGCGCGTTCTCGCTCACTGACTGGATCGCGCGCTTGATGCGGGGGTAGCAACCGCAGCGGCAGATGTTGCCCGACATTGCAGCGTCGATCTCGTCACTGCTGGGATTGGGGTTGGCGTCGAGGAGTGCTGCTGCAGCCATGATCTGGCCCGACTGGCAGTAGCCACACTGGGGCACCGCGTGCTCGTGCCAGGCCGCCTGTAAGGGGTGTAAATCCTCTGGCGTGCCCAGACCCTCAATAGTGGTAATCGCCTTGCCAGCCACCGCCGCAATGGGCGTGACGCAGGTCTTCATGGCAGCGCCATCGACATGCATGGTGCAGGCACCACACAAACCAGCACCGCAGCCGAATTTGGAGCCTTTGAGCTTGAAATGGTCGCGCACCACCCACAAGAGCGGAGTGCTGGGGTCCGCGTCGGTCTGGACCGCTTGTCCGTTTAGCGTGAAGTTGATCATCCGTGAAGTCTCCATGAAAACCCTTACTGCTGTACTCCGTGGTCTTTATACGCCTAGGCGTAGCACAGCGGATCGAGGCCAAAACAGTGTAAAACCGGCATCAGGCCGCAAATCGAACTGCCCGACACCGCCAAAGCGGCTCGGGCGCGAATGATAGCGAGTGTCGCCTGCGATCGCAGGCGCCAGTTTACTCGGGATCAGCGACCTTGAGCAGCTGCTTACCGAGGTTCTTGCCGGTAAACAGACGTTGGAGGGTAGTGGGGATGTTCTCGAACCCTTCCTGCATGTCGATCTGATACTTGAGCTTGCCTTCACCAATCCAGCCCAGCAGGTCTTTGATGGCCTCCCCTGCCCGCGGCAGGTAGTCGAGCACGATAAAGCCCTCCATGCGGCTGCGCATGATGACCAGGTTCATGATGTTGGTGGGGCCCGGCTGGGGCGTGGTCGCGTTGTAGTTGGCGATACCGCCGCACATGACGACCCGCGAGCGCATATTCAAATGATTCAGCGCCGCCTCAAGGGTGTCGCCACCGACATTGTCGAAGAACACGTTCCACTTCTCGGGGCAGGCCTCGGCGATCTGCTGATCGAGGTTCCCCTGCTTGTAGTCAATGGCGTGATCAAAGCCCGCCTCTTCGGTCAGCCAGGCGCACTTCTCGGGGCCACCGGCGATACCGACCACACGGCAGCCTTTGATTTTGGCGATCTGTCCTGCAACCGAGCCTGTGGCACCGGCTGCACCCGAGACCAGCACGGTCTCGCCGGGCTGGGGGTCACCCAGATCCAAAAGACCAAAGTACGCGGTCAGGCCCGTGACACCTAATACTGACAGCATCATCTCGGGCGGCGCGCCTTCGGGCATCGCTCGCAAGCTCGAAGGCGGGTGCGCGGGGTCAACCACCGCATAGTCCTGCCAGCCATTGGTGGCCTGCACCATTTGCCCCACAGAGAAATCCGGGTGGTTTGACTTCACTACCTGTGCCACGCAGCCCGCGCGCATGGGCTCACCGATCTGCACCGGCGGCAGGTAACTTTCGCGGTCCATAGTCCAGCCACGCTGGGTGGGGTCAAAAGAGAACATCAGGTTGCGAATCAGCACTTCGCCGTCGCCGGGCTCGGGGATATCGGTCTCAACATACTTGAAGTGTTCGGGGCCAATCATGCCCACCGGGCGCTCGTGTAATAGCCACTGTCGATTCATTATCCTGTCTCTCCGCGTCTTAGATAACTCTCACCGCCCCTCTCAAACTGATGCAGTCAGCGTGGCGCCGATGCAAAAACAGGGGTTCGGTTATTAAGAGACAGGCACAATACAACATCAGCGGTCACTTGTACTGCGTGCCTTAGAGTTTGCGGCTGACGCCTTTTAAAAGTGGGTAGCGTGCGGTGCATTCACCAGCGGCGTATGATTCTCCCGGACGGCTCTCTGGACACCACTTTTCTGGAGCAAACAATGACACTTAAAACGCCACAGCCGACGCATCGCCCTCCGTGCAACAAAAAGGCCACGGGACATCTTTTGGCAAGCTTGCTCGGCGTCTGGCTCGGCATGGGCGCCCTCAGCGCGCTTGGCGATAACACCGGCGCCACACAGGGGGCCATCTCGCGGGTTAACCCACATGCTCAGACCGTCACTACCGTGGCAGACCAGCTGTGGGAGTGGGCGGAGCTGGGTTACCTCGAGAACCAGTCCAGCGAGCTCTTGCAAAGCACCCTCGCTGAGGCCGGCTTTAAGATCAGCACGGGTATTGGCGGTATCCCTACCGCGTTCACCGCGACTTTCGGCAGCGGTGCGCCGGTGATCGGCATCATGGGAGAGTTCGACGCCCTGCCCGGGATTTCTCAGGCCGCCGTGCCCTACGCTGAAACGGTTGAGGGCAAACCCAGCGGCCACGCCTGCGGGCACAACCTCTTTGGCGCGGGATCGCTCGGTGCCGCACTGGCCGTGAAAGACTGGCTCGAGGCGTCCGGCCAGCCCGGCACGGTGCGTTTTTATGGCACGCCGGCCGAGGAAGGCGGCTCGGGCAAGGTCTACCTGGTGCGCGCCGGCGCCTTTGACGACGTCGATGTGGCACTCCACTGGCACCCAGGGGATGACAATACCGCCAGCCCTTCGAGCACGCTCGCGAATAAATCGGCGAAGTTCCGGTTTTCGGGGGTGTCCTCCCACGCCGCCGCCGGCCCTGAGCGCGGTCGATCGGCGCTCGATGCCATTGAAGCTATGAACTTTATGGTCAATCTGTTGCGTGAGCACGTACCCGAAGAGACCCGCATCCATTACGTGATCACCGAGGGCGGGATTGCGCCCAACGTCGTGCCCAACTTCGCCGAGAGCTTTTACTACGTGCGCCACCCCAATGCCGAGGTGCTCGCCACCCTGTGGGATCGCGTGATCGCCGCGGCCGAGGCCGCCGCGCTGGGTACCGGCACCACGCTGGAGTATGAAGTGATTCACGGCAACCACAGCGTGCTGCCCAACGAGGTGCTGGCGCGGGTGGCCTACGATCATCTCGTGGCACTGGGCGGGCCGGAGTACGACGAGGCCGATCAGGCGTTCGCCGCCGAGATTGCCAAGACCTTACCCAGCGGCCGCTACGAGCCCGGCTCGGAGGCCGTGATCGAGCCTTTCGGGATTAAACAAAGCAAAGGCTCTACCGATGTGGGCGACGTGAGCTGGAACGCACCGACGGTGGGGCTGCGTACGGCAACTTTTATCCCCGGCACTGGCCTGCACACCTGGCAGGCGGTCGCCACGGGCGGCACACCGCTGGCACACAAGGGCACGCTACTGGCCGCTGAAGTACTCGCCGCGACGGCGATCGATCTGCTGAGCCAGCCTGATCTCGTGGCCGCGGCCACCGCTGAGTTCAACGACCGGCGCGGACCGGATTTTGCCTATGTACCCTTACTGGGCGACCGCAACCCGCCACTAGATTACCGGCGGTAGCACCTCCCACTCCGGGGCCTCGAACTCGCCGATAAAGCGAATCTCCACAAAAGGCGCCTGGGACTCGATGATCTCCTGTACTGTCCCCGGGAGTGACGTCGGCGAGGCATCCCGCGCGGCTTTGCTCTCCCATGTGGCGATCGCCAAAGCGGTGCGCTCATCCCCAATTTTGCGGTGCAAGCGCGTGCCCTGCGCACCCGGCGCCTGCTGAATCAGCTCACTTGCCCGCACCCAGGCCCCAGCGTATTGCTCGATGGTGTAACCGGGCTTGGCGGTGACTTCAAAGAGGTAGTGCATGCTGGGCTCCCCCTAGCGGCAATTGGCGCAAAACCATCAGTAACCGCGGCCTGCTAGCACCGCATCGGTCAGGGGCTCTCCGGCAATATACCGTTTGAGATTGCGTCCGAACACCTCGACGACCGCTTCATCAGGGGTGGGGCCCGCGGTGTGAGAGGTAATGTGCACTCCGGGCGTTGACCAGAGTGGATCATTCGGGGGCAAGGGCTCTTCCCGAAAAACATCGAGCACCGCTGCTCTCAAGTGGCCCGAATCGAGTGCTGCGATCAGGTCAGCCTCTACCACAGCATTCCCTCTGCCGACATTGATCACAATCGCCCCCGGGTTAAGCCGCGTCAGCACTTCGTGATCAATCAGGTTATTAGTCTGCGACGTTTGGGGCAGCACGCTGACCAGGTAATCGAGCCCTTCTGCAAAGACAACCCGATCTGCACTCGCGTAGTAGGCATCAAAACCCTCCACGGCGCGCCCATCGGAGTTAAGCCCAATCACCTCTAGCCCAAAGGCCTTCGCCGCAAGAGCAATGGCAGTGCCGATACCGCCGGTGCCCATAATGCCCATCCGTTTGCCTGTGATGCGCGGCTCAAGGGATGGCACCCAATGAGCATGTGACGCGCGGCTAATCACATTGCGCTCTATCGCCAGCAGCCACCCCATCACGAACTCTGTCATGGCGGGGCCGAATACGCCTTTGAGCGGCGTGATGTGAAGGCTCTCGCTGGCAAAGTGGGCAATAGCGTCAATGCCCGCCCAGGTGCTCTGCACCCAGCAGAGTTGGGGGCAGCGCGGGATGATGGCAGCCAGATCTGGCGGGGCACCCACCACGACCTCCACCGCAGCGGTTTCTATCTCGGCATCGGGCGCAACGACCACCGTGCGACGGTGCGGTGATGCCAACGACGTCACGGCGTCAGTCCAGGGCGCCGTGACGTCGGCCACGATCAATAGTTGGGGTGCATCGTTCATTGCTGAGATTTGAGCACAGCCCTCGGCCGCAAGAAAGCGTTCACGACAACTCGGACTCATTTTATAAACCAACATAAAAAAACCCGCCGAAGCGGGTTTGATCAATTGCTTTTACCGGATACTTGAAGAGCAGAAAACGTGAGCCTTCAGCGCAAACCCTGACTGTAAAACGCACCCTTTCGCCCCATGACGGGAGGAGCGTAACCAGGCCAGCCCGAGCCGCTAGTATCCTACCCAGCCGACCCACCAGACCCGTCTGGCCCGTGCATTCCAATCATTGCCGGCGCGAGAAAACTACCGCAAACACAAGTCCACCCCCGCCATCATCAGTGAGAGGCTAGGTGCGTGAATCAGCTCAGTCGCCGCGTATCGCGCTCGGCGACCAGCAAATCACCGGCGCTCGTCTGGTAGCTTGGCTCCACCACAGAGGACACAAACCGCCACTGAGCGGTAGCCGCCTCGGGAGTGAGTGTCACCTGAGTCCAACCCCGCTGTGAGGTGTCACAGGCCACCAGTTCGGGACTGGCGCCTTTAAGTAGCGCCTGCATCTCCTCGGGGGGCAGCGGCACGTAGCTCTCAAGCCCAGGGCTGGAGACTCCCGGCGTGCCCCACTCCACCCCCACTGCCTCGCCCTGCGCATTAGTCAGGTTAAAGGCCCAGCCGTTGTGGGTGTCACCGGCCAAAGAGATCGGGTTGGTGGCATGTGCACTGAGCATGGCAAACATCCGCTCTCGGGCAGCGGGGTAGCCGTCCCAGGCATCGAGGTTGGAGGGCAAGCCATAAGGCGCCAGCTGCTGAGCCTGCTCGAACCGCGGTCGGGCGAACTCCGAGAGCTCAAGCTTGGCGAGCTCCTCGGGTGGGATGACCGGGATATTGAGCTTGCCCATGAGTACCTGCTGGCCCAGTACCTGCCACGTGACACCGCGGGCTTTGCTACTTTGCAGTGCGTTCTGTAGCCACGCTTCCTGTTTTTTACCCAGCATTTGCCGCTCTGGGTTGTAGAGATCATTTTTAAGAAACGCCTCTAGGCTGCCGGTCCGCTCGATGCCTTTGCCGTAGTCGAGCTGCTCATCACGGCCCACTAGGCGCGTGTCGAGCATGATGAGGTCTGCGAGATCACCGATCTGAAACGCGCGATAGATTACCCCCTGATCGCCCTCGAGTTCGGTGCGGATGGGCATCCACTCGTGGTAGGCCTGCCGGGCGGCCTGAATACGCCGAAAGAAATCGCCCTCGCCTTCGTTGTGGTTCTCAGCCCCGGTCTGCCAGGTGTTGTTGGCGAGCTCGTGGTCATCCCAGACCGTGATCCACGGGTGCGCCGCGTGGGCGGCGAGAAGGTCTGCGTCAGTGCGATACAGCCCGTGGCGCATGCGGTAGTCCTCAAGCACCAAAATCTCGTGCTCGGGCTCCACAGTGCGGCCAAACTGGTTTTCAGCAATAGGGTTTGAGTAACGGCCCAGGTGGTACTCGTACAGGTAGTCGCCAAGGTGCAGCACAACATCAAGTTCAGACTCGGCGATATCCCTATAAGCGTGAAAAAACCCCTGCGGGTAATTCGAGCACGACGCCACCGCCATCTTGAACTCACTCACCGCGCCCACGGGCAAGGTGCGGGTAAAGCCGATAGGTGAGGTGACACCCTTGGCGAAAAAGCGGTAGCAGTAGCTTTGGCCGGGGGCCAGACCCGCGGCGTCGACTTTCACGGTGTAATCCCGCTCGGCGCGGGCAGCCGCCTCGCCGCTGGCTACTATGGTTTTGAAAGTCTCGTCAGTGGCCACCTGCCAGGTGCAGGGCACCGGCTCTGCATTACCGCTACCCGGTAATACGCGCGTCCACAATATGACCCGATCGCTTAAAGGGTCACCGCTGGCGATGCCGTGGGTAAAGTGCGCGGCGGCGGGTGTATCGATGGCAAAGCCACGCAATGAGAGCGCACCCAAGGAAGCACCGGTGGCTTGGAGTAAAGAACGGCGGCGAAGGGAGGTGGGCATTAAGGTTCTCTCTCGAGTAATCGCTGGTTGGCTTCAAGCTGGCGCTGCACGCTGCCTCATGAGTTCTTAGTATGACCGCGTTTTGTGACCAA
The DNA here is from genome assembly GCA_965656065.1 of Luminiphilus sp. Classification (GTDB taxonomy): domain Bacteria; phylum Pseudomonadota; class Gammaproteobacteria; order Pseudomonadales; family Halieaceae; genus Luminiphilus. Next base: position 8,720 of record CBFHIW010000073.1, read on the forward strand.
TCGGTGACGTTCAGCACACGAAATTGAACGGCAATCGGACAACGCCCCGATCTATGTTTGCACTCCCGGCGGCTTAAGTCTCCCAAGGGCAACCAACCAGTAAAAAAACGGCCTGAAGGTGAGGCTGATATTCACAAACGGGCTGCTGCTCACATCGATGCTGGGGCCACTGACCTCGCCGTCATCGATGGTCAGCGCACGCAAACCACCCACGCCCACCGCGCCCTCGAGCCAGAGCGGGCCTTTAAGGCGCATGCCGCCACCAAAGCCAAAGTCAAAGCCAAAGTCAAAGCCAAAGTCAAAACCGCTCAAGTTAAGGCCGACCTTACCGGTGCCCGTGTCTACCGCCCAGCTGTTACCCGAATACGATGCACCCAGCGATACGAACCAGTCCCTTATAAATGACTACACCACCCGACTTTTTCGGGCACATGGGTTACACCTGGTTATCCATAGTCGGTAGGTGTGACCAGAACTACTCGAATATAACCAATTGATTGGATACTTCGGATGTTCCCCGCCAGAGCTCACGACCCCACTGTGTTTGACTTCAACTCTGTCGGAGTCGAACAGCATGCTGTCGCCAGGCAAGGGTGCCCTTGGTCACGTCACCTATGAACGCCATCGCCCAGAGCAAACTCTGCTCTACCAACTTGTAGAGAAACACTGCCCCGGCACCATCCGTCCTCTGGACAGACCTGATCCCGGGCTGGAGCGGGTGGCCAAGGCCAACGGATTCTCGCTACACGCCGGGGTGAGCTGCGAGGGTCATCAAAAGGGCAAGCGTGAGCGGCTGTGTCGGTACATTGCCAGGCCAGCGGTGGCAGTTCCCCGCCTTTCGCTGAGTTCTACCGGCAAAGTGGTTTACACCTTGAAGACGCCCTACCGGGATGGAACGACACAGGTGGCATTCGAGCCTGTGGATTGGATGACGCACGTCCCTGTGCGTCACCCTCCGGGCGACCTGCGGTCGTCCAAATCGGCTGTCCTGCCGATTTGTCGTTGCCTGTCTGGCTGCCCTGGTTCCCAAACCCCGCGTCAATCTAACCCGCTATCATGGGGTACTCGCTCCAAATCATCGCTGGCGCGGGCTGGTTACGCCAGCAAAGCGAGGCAAAGGTGCGAAGCGCCTCCCC
>CBFHIW010000074.1:0-9583 GCA_965656065.1 Luminiphilus sp.
GCAAGGGGGCGTCGCGATGAAGTGTGGGTGTGTTCAGACATAGGCCAAGCTTAACGATCTATGGCGCGCCAACCAATATCCCGCCGACAGACCATGCCCTCCCAGCTGATCTGATCGACACCGGCGTAGGCCGCCGTGATGGCATCGGCTATTGAGTCACCGAGCGCGCTGACGCAGAGCACACGTCCGCCCTGCGTCACCACGTGATCACCCGCCTGCTGTGTGCCGGCGTGAAAGACTTTGGTTGTGGCCGGCCGCGCCGCGTTCAGACCTTTAATCTCATGGCCCTTTTCATAGGAACCGGGGTAACCCCCAGCGGCCAACACCACCCCGACAGCGGGGCGCGGATCCCAGTCTGCAGACATCTCGTCTAGCCGGCCGTCGAGCGCAGCGAGGCACAACGCACCGAGGTCGTCTCTCAAGCGGTGCATGATGGGCTGGGTTTCCGGGTCGCCAAAACGACAGTTGTATTCGATCACCGAAGGGTTGCTGTCTGAATCAATCATCAGGCCGGCATAAAGAAAGCCGGTATAGGGATGCCCTTCCGCCGCCATACCCTGCACGGTGGGCAGAATGACCCGCTCCATCACTTTGGCGAAGACGGCATCGGTCACGACCGGTGCCGGGGAGTAGGCACCCATGCCACCCGTGTTGGGACCGGTATCCCCTTCACCAATGCGTTTATGGTCCTGCGACGTGGCCATGGGCAGCACGTGCTCGCCGTCGACCATCACGATAAAGCTGGCCTCCTCGCCCTCAAGAAAGCCCTCTACGACAACCCGCGCCCCCGCGTCACCAAACTTGTTGTCGGCGAGCATGTCGTGGATGGCGGCCTCGGCCTCATCCAGCGTCATCGCCACAATCACCCCTTTCCCTGCAGCGAGGCCGTCGGCCTTGATGACAATCGGTGCGCCTTGCTCTCGAACATAGGCTAAAGCCGGCTCGATGTCGGTAAACACCGCATACGACGCTGTGGGGATGTCGTGGCGCGCGAGGAAATCCTTGGTGAAGGATTTACTGCCCTCCAATTGCGCGGCACCGGCGGTGGGCCCAAAGCAGGGGAGATTAAGTTCAGCGAATCGGTCCACAATCCCGGCAACCAAGGGTGCCTCCGGGCCGATGACGGTCAGTGCGCAGTCCCGCTCCCGGGCAAATTGCGCGAGGCCTTCAATGTCCATGGGGTCGAGTGGCACGTTTTCGAGTTTGGGTTCGAGTGCCGTGCCGGCGTTCCCGGGTGCTACATAAACCCGCGCGACCGTATCCGGTTCGGCCAGCTTCCACGCCAGCGCGTGTTCACGCCCGCCGCTACCCACAACCAGAATATTCATAACGCGGCCTCGCTTTGACTCACTGATCAGTGCCGGAAATGGCGCATGCCGGTGAACACCATGGCCATGCCCGCCTCATTTGCCGCCGCGATGACCTCTTCATCCCGCATCGATCCACCGGGCTGAATCACCGCCGCGATTCCGCGTTCGGCCGCATTGTCGATGCCATCCCGGAAAGGGAAGAAGGCGTCCGAGGCCATTACCGCGCCTTTGACCTCCAGGCCCGCGTGCTCTGCCTTGATCGCGGCGATGCGCGCAGAGTTCACCCGCGACATTTGGCCGGCGCCCACACCAATCGTGCGCTGGTTGGCGGCATAAATGATGGCATTGCTTTTCACGAACTTGGCCACCTTCCAGGCGAACAGTAAGTCGTCCCACTCAGCGTCAGTGGGTCCGCGCTCGGTCGCGACCGTGAGCTCGTCACGCGACACCATGCCATCGTCGCGGTCCTGAACCAGCAGCCCACCGTTGACTCGTTTGAAGTCTCTGGCAGAGGCGGGGGCGGCCCACGCGCCGGTGCGCAGTAGCCGCACGTTTTCCTTCGCGGCAACGGCAGCGATGGCGTCGTCAGATATTTCTGGCGCAATGATCACTTCGACAAACTGCCGCTCGACAATCGTCGCCGCAGTGGCGCCATCCAGCTCGCGGTTAAAGGCAATGATGCCACCGAACGCAGACTCAGTATCGGTGTGGAAGGCGAGGTCGTAGGCACTCATCAAATCTGGCGCGACGGCTACCCCACAGGGATTGGCGTGTTTGACGATCACGCAGGCGGGCGCGTCGAAACTCTTTACGCACTCCAGCGCGGCGTCGGTGTCTGCAACGTTGTTATAGGAGAGCGCCTTGCCCTGCAGCTGTTCAGCACTGCTGATGCCCACCTCGGCGTGTTGCGACTCTCGATAAAAAGCGGCGTTCTGGTGCGGGTTTTCCCCGTAGCGCATTTCCTGCACCTTTTCGAGCTGCAGGTTGAAGGTCCGCGGGTAGTGCTCGGAGCCACTTTCGACCAGACAGCCAAAGTGATTGGCGATCATGCCGTCATAAGCGGCGGTATGTTCGTAGGCACGGATCGCAAGATCGAATCGTGTCGCCAGCGTGGTGTGGCCGTCATGGGATTCGAGTTCAGCGAGGATCCGACCGTAATCGCCGGACGACACCACGATGGCGACGTCGCGGTGGTTCTTCGCGGCGGCACGGACCATGGTTGGTCCACCGATATCAATATTTTCCACCGCGTCTTCCAAGGTGCAGTCTGGGCGGGCGACGGTGGCCTCGAAGGGATAAAGGTTCACCACCACCAGATCAATGGGTGGGATCTCGTGGGCAGACATCACCTCGTCGTCTGTGCCGCGCCGGCCCAGAATGCCGCCGTGAATCTTGGGGTGCAGGGTTTTCACGCGACCATCCATCATCTCGGGAAACCCGGTGTGGTCGGAGACTTCCACCACGTTTAGTCCCTCCTCGCGGAGCAGCCGGCAGGTGCCGCCGGTGGAGAGAATCTCGACGTTGCGCGCCGCCAGTGCGCGGGCGAAATCAACGATGCCGGTTTTATCTGAAACACTGATGAGGGCGCGCCTCAGGGGGGCCAGTCCGGCTTCGCTCATGGTCTATCGTTTCCCTTTGCTGGTGGTTTTGCTGGTGGTTTTGCTGTTGGCTGACTTGGCGGCAGCGGTTCTAGTGGCGGGTGCTTTGCCCCTTCGAGCGGAGCGCTTGGGCTCAGAAAGCTCTGATTCAGCCAGCAAGCCATGCTGGCGGAGCTTTTTCCGCAGGGTGCCCCGGTTCAGTCCCAGCATGGCTGCGGCATGACTCTGGTTGTGCTGGGTGTAGTCCAGAACGGCTTTGAATAGCGGTTCCTCTACCTGGTGCAGCACCATGTCATAGAGTTCACTGCAAGGCTCTCCGTCGAGGGTTTGTAGGAAGTGGCCAATCGCTTCACTTGCGCTGTCTCGCAGAGGTGGAGGACCTGACGCATTTTTCTTGCGGCGCTTGGGTGCGGCGCTGTGCTTGGGTGGGTTCATGCGGCCACTGACATCTTAGGGCACATCTGAGGAGACATCCGAGAAGCCCCTAAAGCGACAGGTGACGCCGACATCAACGCATCGGTCATATTCCTGAGGCAGGTGACCTGCGCCTCGGCTGACTCAATGCGATTGAAAGCCTGTCGCCACGCGCGGGCGGCCTCTGCTGAGATGACTCGCTGCGCGGTTAGCGACTCGAGCAGCCACGCCTGATGCTTGCGCGCAATGCGCGGCCCCAGATGGTCCCCATGAAAATCGTGGAGTCGCAACAGATGATCGCCTTGCAAGCGGAGTTGCTCACTCAGCGTGGGAGTTCGCGCGCTCTTGTCCCCTGCCGCCAAGGCGGATGCAATCGCGCCTGGCAGCCAGAGCTGGCCTTGCGCTGCGCGACCAATCATGACGCCAGCGGCGCCGGTGAGCTTCAAAACTGCCCGCGCCTTTTCTGCAGAGTCGATGTCGCCGTTGGCTATGACCGGGATCGTCACCGCGTGCACAATTTCGGCAATGGTTTGGTACTCGGCTTGTCCCTTGAAGCGGTCCGCACGGGTGCGGCCATGAACGGTCAGCATTTGAATGCCCGCGCTTTCGGCAATCCGTGCAATGGTGACGCCATTGCGATGCTCGGGGTCGGTGCCGGTGCGGATTTTGACCGTGACGGGCACATCGACCGCATTGACGACCGCTTCGAGAATGCGACCTACCAGTGACTCGTCGGCCAGCAGCGCAGACCCCGCCGCGCGGCGGCAGACTTTTTTTGCCGGGCAGCCCATGTTGATGTCGATAATGTGGGCGCCCAGATCCCCGTTGAAGCGCGCGGCTTCCGCAAGCCGTTGGGGGTCATATCCCACAATCTGCACTGAGCGAAGGCCTGCCCGGGCACTGTGTCGCTGTCGTTGGGTTGTTTTGCGCGACTGGGCCAAGCTGAGGTCAGCACTTTGCATCTCGCCCACAGCCATGCCCGCACCCAACTCGACGGCGAGTTCACGCATGGGGAGATCTGTGACCCCGGCCATGGGCGCAAGGAACACGTTATTGCAGGGCTTTAGGCCGCCAATATGCATCGGGAAAAGGACTCAACTTCGAGCAGTGAGTGTAAAGGAGCCGGTGGGGAACCGAAAGGTGTGCTGGACATTTTTTAACCAGTCAGAGACGGACTCGCGTCGTCACTGCCCTTAACGCATCAGCACTGCCTTGAAGAGGTCGCCCAGCTACACGATGCATGATGAGCGATTGTGCTGCTGCTTGCGTTGAATGGGAGCCAACCACTCTGGATTTGACGGTGCACCTTGACAGGGTGCCCGGGTGTCAGCCTCGATAGGATCTCCAAATTCCGGAGGATCGGTGTCAGTGAACAGCGGGTGAGGCCTGCAAACGTTTAGATGGCTAGCAAGTGCGGCATCCAGCGAAAGAGACCTTAATGCAGGGTGGTGAGTGGGCAGAGGGTGGGCCTTGAAAAGGTGTGAATGGCTGGCGAGTTTGTTAGCGAGCGAGAGTGCCACTGATGCAGAGCAATGCAAAATCACAGAAATGCCAACTGAGAGCAACATCATTGCAGCGCTTCGCTGACGTTGACCTAGCGCCAAAGTACGGTAGCGGGCAGTGCAAGACAGGGTCGAGCCGCTCTTTTCCCACTGCTAAAGGCCTATCTATGGTGTCTCCAGGCCACCTCTAGGTCGCTGAGATGCAAGGAATTTGCGCTGATTTTGCGGCTAACGTCGCGAAAAAGAGTGCAAATGACCAAAAAAGTGGACTCTGGATGGTTTCTACGACACACTCGCGCCCCTGTTACCCACATTGGCGGATCAGCCCATGGCGGCAATCCTGGTATTACACGGACCCAACCTCAATCTGTTGGGTACCCGCGAGCCCGAGATCTACGGTTCGGAAACGCTGGACGAGATTAACCATCGCCTGCAAGCCGAAGCCGAGCGTGCGGGTGCGAGCCTGACCTGTCTGCAGAGCAACAGCGAGCAGGAATTGATCGAGGCGGTGCATCAAGCGCGCGCCGAAGGGACCCAGTTCATCATTATCAATCCGGCGGCATTTACCCATACCAGCGTCGCATTGCGCGATGCGCTTGCCGGGGTCGATATTCCATGCATCGAAGTGCACATTTCTAACGTATACGCCCGCGAACCTTTTCGGCATCACAGCTATATCTCGGACATCGCCGAGGCGGTGATCTCGGGGCTCGGTAGCTTCGGCTACGACTGCGCATTGGCGGCAGTGCTTCAGTCCCTTGACACCCATTCCACGACCCATTGAAGGAACCCACATGGATATTCGCAAAGTCAAAAAACTGATCGAACTGCTAGAAGAGTCGAATATCGGCGAAATCGAGATCAAAGAGGGCGAGGAATCGGTTCGCATTAGCCGTTATGGCAACCCGCCCGCAGCACCGGTCGCGTATGCGGCGCCAGCGCCTGCCGCCCCTGCTGCCGCGCCCGCGACGGCTCCGGCTGAGGCGCCCGCTGCTGAGTCTGCTGCACCCGCCGCTGCGCCGGTGGCTGACAACGCGGTGTTGTCGCCTATGGTGGGTACCTTCTATCGCTCGCCCAGCCCCGAAGCGCCGTCGTTTGTCGAGGTCGGCCAGACCGTGCGCGTCGGCGACGTGCTCTGCATTGTCGAGGCCATGAAGATGATGAATCAGATTGAAGCCGATCGTGCCGGCACGGTCACTGCGATTCACGTTGAGAACGGCGAAGCCGTCGAGTTTGATCAGCCCCTGATCTCCATTTCCTGAAGCGTGGGTGAGCGACCCCAAAAGGACATTCCCCATGCTTGAAAAAGTACTGATCGCCAACCGCGGCGAAATTGCGCTTCGCGTGTTGCGCGCCTGCAAAGAGTTGGGCATCAAGACTGTGGCCGTGCACTCCACAGCCGATCGGGACCTCAAGCACGTTCGCCTCGCTGACGAGGCCGTGTGTATTGGCCCGCCGCCCTCGGCCCAGAGCTACCTCAATGTGCCCGCGATCATCAGTGTGGCCGAGCTGACCAACGCAGACGGCATTCACCCGGGTTACGGATTTCTGTCAGAGAACGCTGATTTTGCCGAGCAGGTAGAGAAGAGTGGCTTTACCTTCATTGGCCCCACAGCAGACACCATCCGCTTGATGGGTGACAAGGTCTCCGCCAAGCAGCAAATGAAGCTCACCGGTGTTCCCACGGTGCCCGGTTCTGAGGGCGCACTGCCCGACGATCCAGACGAGGTCATTCGGATCGCGCGAGAAATTGGTTTTCCCGTGATTGTGAAGGCCGCAGCCGGCGGCGGTGGTCGTGGTATGCGGGTGGTGCACAACGAAGAGGTGCTGCTTTCCTCGATACAGGTGACACAGTCCGAGGCCCAAGCGGCTTTTGGCTCGCCAGTTGTGTACATGGAAAAGTTTTTGCAGCGGCCGCGACACGTCGAAATTCAGGTGCTGGCGGACGGGCAGGGCAATGCGATTCATCTCGGTGATCGCGACTGCTCGCTGCAGCGTCGTCACCAGAAAGTCATCGAGGAGGCGCCTGCCCCTGGCATCGATGATGCCCTGCGTAATGAAATCGGCGATGCCTGTGTGCGCGCTTGTCTCGATATGGGGTATCGCGGTGCGGGCACCTTCGAGTTCCTGTTCGAAGACAACGCGTTTTACTTTATTGAGATGAACACCCGGGTGCAGGTTGAGCATCCCGTGACCGAGATGATCAGCGGCGTGGACATTGTTCGCGAGCAGCTTTTGATTGCTGGCGGTGCACCGCTGTCGATCAAGCAGGAGGACGTGTCATTGACGGGCCACTCGATCGAGTGTCGTATCAATGCAGAAGATCCGCGCACCTTCATGCCCTCACCGGGCACGATCAAAACCTTCCATGCACCGGGTGGCCACGGCGTGCGGGTTGATTCCCACGTTTACAGTGGTTATACCGTTCCGCCGCACTACGACAGTCTGATTGGCAAGCTGATCACCTTTGCCGACACACGAGAGGCCGCATTGGTCAAAATGCGCCAGGCGCTTGACGAGTTGGTAGTCGACGGCATCCGCACCAACGCCGCCTTGCACCGCGAGCTCGTGACCGACAGCTCTTTCATGGCCGGCGGCGTCAGTATCCATTACCTCGAGAGTAAGCTGGAACACGAGCATTGAGCGCTGCCGCCGAATGGCAGGAGCTTCATTTCACCGCCCGCAAGGATCAGGTTGAGCCGCTTGAAGACTGGCTTTTCGCCCGCGGCGCGCTGTCTGTCACATTGGAGGACGAAGCGGATCAGCCGCTACTTGAGCCGGGTCCCGGCGAAACGCCCCTTTGGGATGCGGTTCGCCTGACGGCGCTATTTGCCGGGTCTGAGGACCTCACTCCGCTGCTCGGCGAAATACCCTCGGAGCTCTGCACCCAAGCACCCACCGTCGCCGTGCCCGTGGCGGATCGTGAGTGGACCCGGGTATGGGAGTATCAATTTCATCCCCTGCAGATGGGGGAGCGTCTGTGGATTTGCCCCAGCTGGACGCCGCCCCCCGACCCTGACGCAATCAATATATTGCTCGACCCGGGTCTGGCCTTTGGTACGGGTACGCACCCGACCACTGCCATGTGTCTGCGCGCACTGGATGCGAATCTTCCGCCCGGCAAACGCGTGGTGGATTACGGTTGTGGTTCGGGCATTCTCGGGATTGCGGCGGCGCGTCTGGGCGCGATGGCGGTGCTGGGTGTCGATAACGACCCCCAGGCGATCACGGCGAGTCGGGATAATGCACAGCGCAACGAGGTGCCGGACGCTGCTTTTCCTATTGTGCTCCCCCAGGATCACCTGGTGGCAGACTGGCAAGCTTCGGCCGACTGGGTCATGGCCAATATTCTGGCAGGGCCGTTGGTGGCACTGGCACCAGTACTGACATCATTAATGGTCCCCGGGGGGCGTTTGCTGTTGGCAGGGCTCTTGGCAGATCAAGCTGAAGCGGTCATTGAGGCCTACGCGCCGGGCGTGGCGCTATCGATTGCAGATCAGCAGGAAGAGTGGGTGCTACTTGCTGGGGAGAAACGCTGAGGATTGTAGGTGCTGGGTGCCTGCCGTGGCTTTTCTTGCACTGACCGCTACTCTCACTCGCTGCGCTGGCCTATCACTCGTTGCGTTGGCCTATCACTCGAAGCACCGGCCCCTCTCACTCGTTACGCCATCTTCTGTCATTCGTCGCGCAGGCTTCCGTCCTTTAGCCGCACTGACCGGCTGGTCATCGTCCAGCTAATACTTCTCATAGGAGGTTCTTTATCAGCCTCTATTTTGGGACGCTCTGAATCGGCGATTTAGCCCTGCGCTACTCTCTTTTAGGGCTCTCTGAATCGCCGCACTTAACCCTGTGCCAGCAGTTCCCTAAGGTCAATCAGCGCGGCATTCGCGCGCGAGATGTAGCTTGCCATCACCAGCGAATGGTTGGCCCACAAGCCGAAACCTGAGCCATTCAAAATCACCGGACTCCAGACGGTGCCTTGAGCGGCTTCCAGTTCTCTGATGATTTGTCGCAGGCTGACGGTGGCATTTTTCTTGGCCAGTACGTCTGCAAAGTCGACCTCGGCTGCCTTTAAAAACTGAGTGAGCGCCCAGGCTGCGCCGCGGCTTTCATAAAAAATATCGTCGATTTCGCGCCACGGTGTACGCACCAGTATTTCTTCGGGCGCATTGGTCGACTGTGCCGCTGCCGTGTCACCCGCCAGGTCGGTATTCAGCCGGCGCTGTCCGACGCTGGCAGACAGCCGCTGGGAGAGACTACCCAGGCGCTTCTCGATCATGCCGAGCCAGTGGCTCAGGTTGTCAGCCCGTGCATAAAACTGGGCACTGTTCTGGCCGGTGACCGCCAGCCGCGCGCGATAGGCTTCGAGAAAACGCAATGCGTCGCGATACTCGCTCTCGGAGGCCGGCAGAATCCAGCTTTTTGATTGAAAATTGATGCGCGGCTCGGCGAGGGTGAGATCAACATCTTCTTTTGACTGGGACTGCGAGCGACTCAGTACTTCTCGCAGTGCACGGGCCAAATCGCGGCTTTGCACCAGCACGCCGTATTCCCAATTCGGCATGTTGTCGAGCCAGACACCGGGCGGGAAGAGATCGTTGTGCAAATAACCGCCGGGTTTCTCCAGCAGGATGCGGATTGTTTCCTGCAGCGTTGCGACAGTGGTCGTGCCGGTCACCACATCTTGCTCGGTGGCCGCGGCATAGCGCGCGGCGTTCTCGCGCACATCAAAATGATCGGGGGTATTGCTCCAGTAAAC
>CBFHIW010000075.1:0-9061 GCA_965656065.1 Luminiphilus sp.
TGAGCTGGCGATGCTGCAGTACACGGGTGGCACCACAGGTGTGGCTAAGGGCGCAATGCTGACCCACGGCACCCTCATTGCCAACGTGTTGCAGAGCGACGCTTTTTTCGAGACCCATAACATCACTGGGCGGGGGAGCACGATGCTGCAGCCACTGCCGGTCTACCATATCTATGCATTTACGGCCTCAATGTATGCCCTGCGTATTGGCGCCCACACCGCGTTTGTCCCGAACCCGCGGGATTTGCCCTCGGTGGTTAAGGCCTTTGACGACTACAAGCCTGCTTTGTTCTGTGGACTCAACACGCTGTTCGTGGCGCTCTGCAATAACGAGGCGTTTCGCGCCCTCGATTTCTCCAACCTGCAGGTGACCCTCTCGGGCGGCATGGCGCTGACCCACGATGCCGCCAATCGCTGGGCTGAGGTCACCGGTTGCGGCGTGTCGGAGGGCTACGGCCTCACTGAGACATCACCCACGGTGTCGGCGAACCCCGGCAATGGCGTGCAGATCGGCACCATCGGCGTGCCGGTACCGAGCACCGAGATCCAAATCCGCGACGATGAGGGCACCTCACTCGGGCTCGACGAGGCCGGAGAGCTCTGTGTCCGCGGTCCGCAGGTGATGGCGGGTTACTGGCAGCGCGCTGAAGCAACCGCTGAGGTCATCGACGGCGACGGCTGGTTTGCGACGGGCGATATTGCGCTGGTGCAACCCGACGGCTACCTGCGCATTGTCGATCGCAAGAAAGACATGATCGTGGTCTCTGGCTTCAACGTGTACCCCAACGAGCTTGAGGATGTGTTGGTGGCCCACCCCGACGTCGTCGAGTGCGCCGCGATCGGTATTTCCAGCGAGAGCACCGGTGAAGCGATTCGTATGTATGTGGTGCGCAGTAACCCTGATCTGTCGGAGGACGACGTACGCAATTTTATGCGCGAGGGTCTCACTGGCTACAAGGTGCCCAAGTCAGTGGTGTTCAAGGATGAGTTGCCGAAAACTGCGGTAGGCAAGATTCTGCGCCGCGAGCTGCGCGATCTCGACTGACCCCGGCATCGATTCATGAGTACTGCCCAGCCGGTAACTGAACGCGAGGTACCGGCACAGATCGATTTTCCTGAACAGCTGCCGGTCTCTGAGCGCCGCGCCGATATCGAGGCGGCGATCCGTGATCATCAGGTGGTCATCCTCGCGGGCGAGACGGGCTCGGGTAAAACTACCCAGCTCCCCAAAATTTGTCTGAACCTTGGTCGCGGTCGCCGGCTGCGCATTGGTCACACCCAGCCGCGCCGTATTGCCGCGCGCACCGTGGCGCAGCGCATTGCCGATGAACTCAACACCTCGCTCGGAGACCTGGTCGGTTATCAGATTCGCTTCAACGATACCGTCTCTGATGCTTCCGCCATCAAGCTGATGACCGACGGCATTCTGCTGGCTGAGTTGACCCATGACCGAGATCTCAGCGCCTACGACACGTTGATCATCGACGAGGCCCATGAGCGCAGCCTTAACATTGATTTTCTGCTCGGCTATTTGAAGCAGCTGTTGCCGGGACGCCCGGATCTCAAAGTGATCGTAACGTCGGCCACTATCGATGTGGCGCGTTTTTCGGAGCACTTTGATGATGCGCCGGTGATCGAAGTCAGCGGTCGCACCTATCCAGTCGACGTCCAGTACGTCGGCGACACCGAAGACCGGGACGAAGGTGTTCGCCAACAGATCGCCGACCTGCTCGCTGAAATCGAGCAGGGTCGGTTTGGCCCGCGGGGTGATGCCTTGGTGTTTTTGCCGGGCGAACGCGATATCCGCGAGCTCGCCAAGGCACTCCGCTATAACGACCGCCTGCGGGTGTTGCCGCTTTACGCGCGCTTGAGTCAGGCCGAGCAGAACCGGGTGTTTCAGAGCGGCGGCTCGGGCATGCGCGTGGTGCTGGCGACCAACGTGGCCGAAACCTCGCTGACCGTGCCGGGCATCCGTTACGTGATTGACCCGGGCGAGGCCCGGATTAGCCGCTACAGCGTGCGAAGCCGCCTGCAGCGCTTGCCGATTGAACCCATCTCTCAGGCCAGCGCGAACCAGCGCAAGGGTCGCTGTGGCCGACTGTCAGACGGCGTCTGCTTTCGACTCTATAGCGAGCAGGATTTTCTAGGCCGCTCCGAATTCACCGACCCGGAGATCCGCCGCACCAATCTGGCTGCGGTGGTGCTACGCATGCTTGAGCTCGGCCTTGGTGAAGTCGATCGCTTTCCGTTTATTGACCCGCCCGACCCCAAAGTGGTGCGCGATGGGTACCGGCTGTTAGAAGAATTAGGCGCGGTGTCGGCGCGGGGTAAACTCACGGCGCTAGGACAACGGCTCGCGCGCTTACCGGTGGACCCCCGGTTGGGACGCATGCTGCTCGCGGCCAACGAGCAGGGGTGTCTGGCCGAGGTGCTGGTGATTGTCAGCGCGATGTCGATTCAGGATCCACGCGAGCGACCCACCGATAAACAGGCGCAGGCCGATCAGGCCCATGCCCGGTTTCAGCACCCACGTTCGGACTTTTTGGCGTGGATCGCGCTGTGGCGTTATTACGAGGAGCAGCGCCAGACACTCAGCCAGAACCAGCTGCGCAAGCTCTGTCAGCGCGAGTACTTTGCCTACATGCGTATGCGGGAGTGGCGCGAGATCCATGGCCAGTTGGTCATCGCCTGCCGACAGCTAGGCTTTAAGGTGCGCCCGCAACTCCCGGAGGAGGAGGCCTACGAGGCGATTCATCAGGCATTGCTGACCGGGCTGTTGGGCAATGTCGCCCAGCGCGACGAGGGCAAGCAGTTCAATGCCACCCGCAACCGCAAGATTGTGGTGTTCCCGGGTTCGGGCCAGTACAAAAAGCCGCCGCCGTGGCTGGTGGCCGGCGAGATCGTTGAAACCACACAGGTCTATGCGCGCCAGTGCGGCGCTATTGAGCCCGACTGGCTGTTGCGCGTGAATCCGCGGGTGCTCAAACGGAGTCACTACGAGCCCGCTTGGCAGCGGCGCAGCGGCCGCGTGATGGCCAAGGAGCGCGTCACGCTTTTCGGGCTCACGATCAGCGACGGGCGCAAGGTGCACTTTGGTGACATTGATGCCAAAGCCTCGCGCGAGATCTTTATTCGCGACGCGTTGGTCACCGGCAACGTGATGAAGCCGCCCCGTTTTCTCAAAGAGAATCTGGCGTTGATGCGCTCGGTGGAGGAGCTTGAGTCGCGCACCCGGCGCCGTGACCTGTTAATCGAAGAAGAAGCGCTGGTGCAGTTTTACGACGAGCGCCTGGATGCTCACTGTGTGGGCATCACCTCGCTCATTAAATGGCTGAAGGCTGATCGTGCTCGCGATGACATGCTGCTCCTCAAGCGCGAGCAAATTTTGGTGCGCGATCCGGGTGCCGAGGTCGAGGCGCAGTTCCCGCCGACCCTGCACTGGCAGGGTGTCGACTATCAGCTGCGCTACCAGTTTGAGCCTGGGCGTGAGAACGATGGCGTGTCGATCACGATTCCCCTGCCATTACTGAATCGGGCGCCCCGGTATCTGTTTGAATGGTTGGTGCCGGGTCTCTTGCGGGATAAATGCATTGCGCTGATCAAAGGATTGCCCAAAGCGCTCCGGAAACAGCTCGTACCCGCGCCGGATGTGGTGGACGCGGCACTCGCAGAACTTTCTGCGGAAGACAGCGACCTCTGCACGGCCCTGAGCGGCGTGCTCAAACGACAGCGCGGCGTGCAGGTCGGGCCCTCGGACTGGCAGCCGGCTCAGCTTGAAGACTTTTATCGCATGAACATTCGCGTGGTGGATACCGAGGGCAAACTCCTGGGGCAGGGCCGCGATATGGCGGCTTTGGTCGCAGAGTTTCGCGCCGGCGAGCCCGCGGTAGCCGCCCCTCAGGCTGACTCGCCCGAGCGAAAAAATGTCGAGCGCTGGGATTTTGGTGACCTGCCGCCTGTCTGGAAATCCAAAGCCGCCGGACTAGAAGTTATTGCGCATCCAGCGCTGGTCGCAGAGAAAGAGAGCGTTGCCGTGAGGCTCTTGGATTATCCTGGTGAGGCGGCATTGGCCCACGAGGATGGGTTGGTCGCTCTGGCCATCAAGCAGGCCAGTCAGGTGGTGAAGTCGCTGCGAAAGTCACTGCTGTCGGGTAATGAACTGGTACTGGCGTTTGCTGCGGTAGAAATTGATCGCAAGAGGCTGGTTGAGGATGTGATCGCGGCGGCGGCTCATCAGTCGCTGAGGTCGATTGAAGCCCCGCGCTCCGACGCCGCTTTCAAAGCATGGTTTGATGCGCTGCGCAGTGACTGGCACGCCGAGGCGATTGGGATTGGTGAGCAACTGGCGTTGGCGCTAACAGCCTGGAGCGCGGCGCGCACTTCCGCGGCCAAGTTGGGCACGGATTATCAGGACAGTCAGCAGGACTGCTGGGCCAATATGGAGTCGCTGCTGTCCCGCGAGACATTCCGTTACGCGGGAAACGAGTGGCTGCGAGAGTTTCCTCGCTATGCCAAAGCGGCGGAGCACCGGATCAGCCGCCTCAATGGGCAGTTTTTGAAGGATCAAAAGGCGCTTGAGATGTTGACCCCGTGGCAGGACACCCTGCTGGCCGCGGCGGACAGTTACCCCGGCCTTCTTAGGCTAAGCGCTGAGGCGGATCAGTACCGGTGGATGCTGGAGGAGTTTCGGGTGTCACTGTTTGCGCAGCAAATGAAGACGCGACTGCCGGTGTCCAGTAAGCGCCTTGAACAGCAGTGGCTGAAAGTGCAGCAGTGGATCGAGCACAACCCGCGCTGAGCACCTGTGGATGTAGACCCGGCTGGTGACCCCGGCGGTCAATAGCGTTACAGTAAACTGATTGGCTATGCTGACGTAGTAATCAGCGTCAGCGAGACAATGAGCCGAGTAAGGAGCCGAGAGAGCTCAGTATGTTGCGGTACGCCACAATTTGTTTCCCCTTCTCCTTTGCGGCAGTCGCGAAGCGTGCGGCACGTGCGTCGCTGATTGCGCTTGCGCTCATGGTGCCGCTCGTTGAGGCGCAAACTCAGGAAGCGATCGATCCCTGGGAAGGCTACAACCGGTGGATGTTCGACTTTAACGGCGACACGGACCGTTGGATCATCCGGCCCGTTGCCAAGGGCTACGACGCGATCATGCCCGAGTTCGGCCGCATCGGCGTGAATAACTTCTTCAGTAATTTCTATGACTTCAACGGCGCGTTGAACGCATTGCTGCAGGGCCGGATCGAGCAGGCGGTGAACAATACCTTCCGCGTGGTTGCGAATTCGACCATCGGTCTCTTTGGACTGTTCGATGTCGCGTCGATGGCGGGTATTCCGCGCTACGAGACTGATTTTGGCCACACGCTGTCGATCTGGGGCATACCCCGTGGCAATTTTGTGGTGCTGCCGGTCATCGGGCCCAGTACGGTGCGCGCTGCCTTTGGCGCGAGTATCGATGCCTACATGTCGCCCACTGGCCAGATGATGAACGATCAAGCCTACTGGGGCCTCCGCGCGTTTAACGTGCTCGACATTCGTGCGGGACTGCTTGACGCCGAGGAGATCATGACTGGCGATCGCTATGTCTTCTTCCGCGACGTTTATCTGCAAAGCCGTGCAGTGCTGGAAGCCGGTGGGCAGGTCAAAGACGACTTCTCCGAGTTTGACAGCGACTGGGACGAGGAAGAATTCTGATGCTGCGCCAGCGGTGGATCCAGCGCTGCTGACATGACTCAGGCGGGTTCGGTGTTGGTAGTCGATGATCAGGCGGACCGCGCGTCTGCACTGGTCGCCGCGCTGGATGACCCGCACCACCGCTACGAAATTACCCCCGAAGCCCCCGATATCGAGGCCGTCCTAGGCCCGGACAGCCCCTGGGACTGCGTGATCTGCCACGTGGAATTGTTGAATGTGTCTTGGGCGTCGGTGCGTCGCGTGATGCGCAACTTTGATGTGCAGGTGCCGGTGTTGGCGGTGAGTGATCACCGCGACATGGACAGTATGACCACCGCGCTGGGGTTGGGCGCGGCCAGCTTTTTTGTGAATCCCGCCGAGAAACCTGGTCTGGTCAGGCGCGCGATTGAGCGCAGCGTGCATCACCGGCAATTGCAGCGCGATCTGGTGGAGTCGAACGAGAGTTTGGAGCGAGCCAACACAGAGTTAAGCCACTCGCTCAGGATTCTTGAGCAGGACCAGGCGGCGGGGCGCCAGGTACAGAAAGCCATGTTCCCTGCGCACTCCCTCAAAGCGGGGGATTATTGGTTCAGCCACCGCATCTTGCCTTCGCTCTATTTAAGTGGCGACTTCACCGACTACTTCAAGGTCGGCAAGAGCAGGGTGGTGTTCTTTCTGGCAGACGTATCGGGACACGGCAGTTCCTCGGCCTTTGCCACCGTACTGCTAAAGAATCTGTTTGCCAGAAAGCGCTCGGACTATCTTCGCCGCGACGACAAAACGGTGATCAACCCCATCGAGATGCTGGCGCTTGCCAACCGCGAACTGCTTGAGCTCCACGTGAACAAGTACGCCACCATGGTGGTGGGTTGCCTCGACTACGAGGTGAACACACTGCAGTACTCCGTGGCCGGGCACCTGCCCAAGCCCGTGCTGATGACGCCGGGTCACATTGAGTACCTGCCCGGCGAGGGGATGCCGGTTGGCTTGACCCCCGAGGCTACCTACGGACTTGAGGAGAGGGCCCTGCCCGACACCTTCATGCTGGTGTTGATGTCCGATGGCGTGCTTGAGACCATAGAGGAAGTCGACCTGATTGAGCGCGAGAAAACCTTGCTTGCGCGCTTGGGAGGCACCCTGGAAAAACCCGGAGACCTGATTCGCAGGCTGGATTTGGGCGAAGTGACTTCAGATGACTTGGCTGACGATATTGCTGGACTCTTTGTGAGCCGGGGTGTGGGATGAGCGATTGCCGGATTTGTGCAGCCTCTAATGAAGGCGCCCACGTGCTGAAGCTTGCGGGCGACGTGCGCCTGACTATGTGCACCGCGCTGGACCAATACTTTCAGTCGATGTTCGCCGAGCCCAGATTTATGAGCGTGTGGGTGGATGTGACCGAAGCCGACGGCCTCGACAGCACCACGCTTGGCATGCTCGCTCAGCTGGCAATCCAAACCAAAGAGCGCTTTGATTTTAGGCCCGCCATCTTTAGCACTAACCCGAGTATCGATCGTCTGCTCGACACCATGGGCTTTGATCAGCTCTTTGAGCGGCGCAGCGAGTGCTGCAACACCGACTCGGCGATTAAGGAAATTCCCGCGGTGCCCTGCGAAGCGGGCGAGGTAAAGAGGCAGGTCCTTGAGGCACACCGCACGCTCATGTCGATGAGCGACGACAACGCTGATGCGTTCAAGGACCTGGTTAGCACGCTCGAGCGACCCTAGGCGCTGGGGCGGGAGAGCCCCCCACAGTGGCAAGCGTTTCCATTTATTCAGTTGATTCGCTGAGCAGATACACCTTGTCGATGATGGCCTCGACCTGCAGCTCGAGTGACGCGTAGTCCATCTCTGCTACCAGTTCGAGCTTAAGCTCGTGCAACAGCTCCATGACTTCTTTCAAATCCGCTTCGTTCGACACCGCTGCCTCGTCTCCACATGGTGGAAGCTATCTAGGAGCGTGGATGATAAATCAGAGGCAACACGTTTGATGCCGGTAAGTGCTGACTCACCGAATAAAACCCAAACAAAACCACAACAGCGCGCGATCCGATGTCGCCCATTGACGCGGGCCATGGGAGATTGCGCTGGGGGCCCAGAACAGAGTGATCGTCAGAACGGTTACCCACCCTCAACACTCGACCTTAAGCCCTGGGCTGTGAGTCTTCAGCCCTCAGCCAGCGGCCACCGAGCGCTCGGGCGGGGTCTGCGCAAAGGCCACCGCCTCTCGCAGGACCTTCACATCTGACTCGGCTTTATGCGCGTGCTCGCTCAGGTGCCGCCGGTACTGCCGCCCACCGTACTGCCCCTGATACAGCCCCAGCATGTGGCGGGTCACGTGGTGCAGGCGCGCGCCATCCGCCAGTTGCTGCTCGATGTAGGGCAGCATGGCCTCAACTACCGCATCGCGATCGGTGCTAACCGTATCGTCCGCCCCAAACAGGCGTGTATCGACTTCGCTGAGTAACCACGGGTTCTGATAGGGCGCGCGGCCGAGCATCACGCCGTCAACGTGCTCCAGGTGCGCCTCGCAGGCATCGAGCGTTTCGATACCGCCGTTGATCACAATAGTGAGCTCGGGGAAGTCGCGTTTTAGGTGATACACCCACTCATAATTGAGGGGCGGGATCTCGCGGTTCTCTTTGGGCGAGAGACCCTGCAGCCAGGCTTTGCGCGCGTGCACAATGAATACCTCGGCACCGCCTGAGGCCACCTTACCCACGAAATCGATCAGCTCGGAGTAACACTCCTGGTTATCAATGCCGATGCGGTGTTTCACGGTCACCGGTATGTCGCAGGCGTCACGCATCGCGGCGATGCAGTCGCGCACCAAGGCAGGCTCGGCCATCAGGCAGGCACCAAAGCGGCCGTTTTGCACGCGGTCGCTCGGGCAGCCGCAGTTCAGATTGATCTCGTCATAGCCCCATTCCTCACCGAGCGCCGCACAGGCCGCCAAATCAGCCGGCACGGCACCGCCCAGCTGCAGCGCAACGGGGTGTTCCTCGTCGTTAAAGCGCAAGTGGCGCTTGACATCGCCATGCAGCAGCGCTCCGGTGGTGACCATTTCGGTATAGACCCGCGCGTGTCGCGTGAGCGTGCGCCAAAAGCGCCGGCAGTGCCGGTCAGTCCAGTCCATGCAGGGCGCGGTGCTAAAGCGCCAGGGGCTGTGGAGGTCGCTGTGAGAGTTCAGATCTGACACTCAGTGCCACCCGTCGGAGGTTAAAACGCAATGTGCCGTGTTACGTCGCATTGCTCGCGGAGGTCGGTAGGATAAGCCTATTGAGAGCAGATTTCCTCACTAATGCTGCCAACTGAGCTGGAGAAATTTGCGAAATACCCGCCTGTAGGCCTGAAAAATTGCTCGCTGAGTTGATCGTGCAATTCATAAC
>CBFHIW010000076.1:0-8702 GCA_965656065.1 Luminiphilus sp.
TGCGCTGGCGACAGCGAACTCCTGATCGGTCAGTCCGCCCTCGGGGCCGATGAGTAGCGCCGCATCCCGGGGAGCACCCTGGGTCACGGCTGAGGCAGAGACGCTGGTACTGTCCGCACAGTGAAGCACCCACTTTTGCTCTGCTGAGACGTTCTCTACCCAGACCGCTAGAGATTGAGGCGGTGTTACCGAAGGCGCTTTGACCCGGCCACACTGTTCGCAGGCACTGATGGCAATCTGTTGCCAGTGCGCGACTCGTTTTTCGATGCGGTCCGGGGGAATGTTGAAATCAACGCGCTCGCTATGGAGCGGTGCGATGGCACCCACGCCCAGCTCGGTGGCTTTTTGAATCGCCCAATCAAACCGGTCGCCCTTGCTCAGGCACAAGCCCAGTGTGGTGTGCACCAGCGACTCTGTGTCGGGTGTGGCGGCGGCACCAATATCGACGGTGATCTCGCCTTTGCTGACAGTGATCACCTCAGCCGCGAACTCCTGCCCATTGCCGTTGAACAACGCAATGTTATCTCCGGCCCGGGCTCTGAGTGCGCGGCCCAGATGCTGGGCGACGCTGCCTTTCAGGACCACTCGATCACCGGGCGTCAGCGGTTGGTCAGTGAATAGTCGGGGGTTGCGCACGCTCACACCTCAAGATGAGGCGCCAGTGTACGCTGATTCAGGAGTGGATTTGAGGCGCCTCGGTCTCAGCGTCCCGTCACTGATTGGGCTGGGCAACGACTCGTCGCAACGAGTCGTTGATAGCAGCGGGTGATCTTCTCAGTACTTGTAGCTATCGGTTTTGAACGGACCGTCCACGCCTACGCCGATATAGTCGGCCTGCTTGGCGGTCAGCTTGGTCATTACACCGCCAAACCCTTGCACCATGAAGGTCGCTACCTGCTCGTCGAGCTGCTTGGGCAGCACCTCTACTGTGATAGCTGCTTGCCGCGCATCGCCGGAGAGCTCTGCGAACCGCTTCTCGTACAGATGGATCTGTGCGAGCACCTGATTCGCGAAAGAGCCATCCATGATGCGCGACGGATGCCCGGTCGCGTTACCCAGATTCACCAGGCGGCCCTCGGAGAGCAGCAGTAGATGATCATTGCTTGCTGCATCTCTCACGATTTTGTGCACCTGCGGTTTGATCTCTTCCCACTGCCACACGTCACGCATGTAGGCGGTGTCAATCTCGTTGTCGAAGTGGCCAATATTGCAGACCACGGCGCCGGACTTCAGCGCCCGCAACATTGCCGATGTGCACACGTTGAAATTCCCCGTTGCGGTCACCAGCATGTCGGTAGTGCTCAAAAGGTCGGTGTTGATGCAGCTGTCAGAGCCATCGTCGACGCCATCTATGAAGGGTGATACCACTTCGAAACCGTCCATACAGGCCTGCATGGCACAGATTGGGTCGCACTCGGTGACGCGCACGATCATGCCCTCCTGGCGCAGCGACTGGGCTGAGCCTTTGCCCACATCGCCATAGCCGATGACCAGTGCCCGCTTGCCCGCCAACAGATGGTCGAGGCCGCGCTTGATCGCATCGTTCAGGCTGTGTCGGCAGCCGTACTTGTTGTCGTTCTTTGACTTGGTGACCGCGTCGTTGACGTTGATCGCGGGGACCTTGAGCTCACCGTTGGTCAACATTTCATAAAGGCGATGCACGCCAGTGGTGGTTTCCTCGGTAATGCCGTGGATGCGCTCGAGCATCTCCGGGTACTGCTCGTGGAGCATGGCGGTCAAATCGCCGCCATCATCGAGCACCATGTTGGCATCCCAGGGCTTGCCGTCCTCGAGGATGGTTTGCTCGATACACCACTCATACTCCTCTTCTGTTTCGCCTTTCCAGGCAAAAACCGGGATGCCAGCTGCTGCGATGGCCGCTGCAGCGTGGTCCTGGGTCGAAAAGATGTTGCAGGAAGACCACCGCACTTCTGCGCCCAGCTCTACGAGGGTCTCAATCAGCACGCCGGTCTGGATCGTCATGTGGATGCAGCCCAGTATCTTTGCGCCAGCAAGGGGCTGTGTGTCGCGGTAGTTTTCCCGCAGCGCCATCAGAGCGGGCATTTCGCTCTCGGCGATCTCCAGCTCTCTTCGCCCCCAATCAGCGAGGTGAATGTCTGCGACTTTGTAGTCGGCGAAAACGCTTTGCTCTACAGCAGTGTTCATAATCATTTCTCTCAGGGTTCGAGGGTTAAAGGCCGGCGGCCGCGCGCAACGCATCGGCTTTGTCCGTGCGCTCCCAGGTAAAGTTGTCGCCCGATCGGCCAAAGTGGCCGTATGCCGCGGTAGTACGGTAAATGGGGCGCTTTAGATCGAGCATATTGATAAGGCCTTTTGGCCGCAGATCAAAGTGCTCGCGGATTAATGCCACGATGGCATCGTCGGCCAGTGTGGCGGTGCCAAACGTGTTGACGGAGATCGACGTGGGCTCGGCGACACCAATGGCGTAAGAGACCTGTACCTCGCAGCGCCGGGCCAGGCCCGCGGCCACAATGTTTTTCGCGACATAGCGACCCGCATAGGCCGCGGAGCGATCCACCTTTGAAGGGTCCTTGCCCGAGAAAGCGCCGCCGCCATGGCGGGCCATACCGCCATAGGTATCGACAATGATCTTGCGCCCCGTCAGGCCGCAGTCCCCCTGTGGGCCACCGATCACAAAATTACCCGTTGGGTTGATATGGAACAGCGTGTCGGCATGCAGCCATTCCGCGGGAAGAGTCGGTTCGATAATTTCCCTGCGCACCGCTTCGCGGAGGTCTTCCTGCGAGATATCGGGGTCGTGCTGTGTGGAGAGCACAACGGCTTCCACGCGCTCAGGTTTCCCGTCGGCGCCGTAGCGCATGGTGAGCTGGCTTTTCGCGTCCGGCCGCAGCCAAGGGAGCGCGCCCGATTTGCGTAACTCAGCCTGTCGTTCCACCAGTCTGTGCGAGTAGTGAATCGGTGCCGGCATCAGCACGTCGGTCTCATCCGCAGCAAAACCGAACATCAGGCCCTGATCCCCCGCGCCCTGGTTAGCTTCATCCGCCTCGTGGGTACCGAGCGCGATGTCGGCCGACTGCTGACCAATGGCATTGATTACGGCACAGGTATTGCCATCGAAGCACACATCGGACGAATCAAAGCCAATGTTGAGCACGGTTTGGCGAATGACTTCCTCGAGCTCGCCCGGCGTTACGTTACCCGCCGTTGTGACCTCTCCTGCCACCACCACCATGCCGGTTTTGACAAGCGTCTCAACGGCGACCCGCGCATCGGGATCTTTAGTCAGGTAGGTATCAAGAATGGCATCGGAAATCTGATCCGACATCTTGTCGGGGTGACCTTCAGAGACAGATTCCGAAGTGAAAAGGGAATAGTCGCTCATAAGCTGCCCTCTAAAGCGGATCGGGTGCTTTTTCGAATTGATGAATTTGTATCTGGAAGCCGTTGCGTTGTGCGATAAACACGTTGGCGCCTACGTTGAGCCCTGCCTCCTCCGCCCAAGTTTGCAGCTGCTCGGGCGCAAACCCCAACCACAGGTCCCCACAGTGTTCGCGCGCCCAACCTTGATCGTGGGCACATAGTTCACTCACAATCAGTCTGCCATTGGTCGTCAGTAACTGTGATGCTTCTTGGAGAACTTGTTTTGGGTCGAACGTGTGATGGAGCACCATGTTGGCAATCACAGCTTCGGCTTTCTGTTTCATAGCAATGATCTGCGCGGTGCTCCCCTGAACGAACTCGATCTGTGGCAAATGACCTGCAAACGCCTTTGCGCGAGCCAGCATGGCGTCTGACAGATCCAGTGCCAGTACTGACTCCGCACGGTCATGCAAAGCGGGTAATAACCAGCCTTCGCCTACACCTACCTCGATAATGCGAGATAGGCGTTCGGCCCGGTTCCTGTCTAGTAACTGCAGCGTCACCTCACTGTAGTCTTGCCAAGGTGCGATCAGTTCCTGCTGTTCGCGAAAACGATCAAGGTTGCCCTTAAAAAATGCCAGGGAATTGGATTCTCGTTGTTTTTGCACCCGGGCGACGCCTTCCAGCAGCATTGCGGCGGGTTCGGCTTCGTCGACTCGGAGTAAAATTTCCTTATGCAACGTAGCCAGTGCACCCTCGGGAACGGCGCGCCGGTAAAAGGCGGCTGTGCCCTCTTTTTTGCGCTTTAGCAAACCAGCATCAATCAGAATCTTTAAATGGTGGCTTAGGGCGCTTTGCCGTATCGATAAGATTTCGCAAAGCTCGGAGACGCCATAGGAGTCTTGCGCCAAGATGCGCAGGACCTGCAGGCGCAGATCGTCCCCCGCCGCTTTGAGTAAAGAGGCAAGCACACCCTCATCTTCTAGGGGATGCAGGTTTGCGATGCGTGTAGTGTTTAGCATGGGCGCAGAGGGTAACAGCGCCAAAAGCATTTATCAAAATAAATTGATGTACTAACGCGTGATGGAAACGACCCCGTCTGGCGTCCCCAAAAGCAGTTCGTCTGCCGGTCGAATGGCGAAAAGTCCGTTGCAGACCACGCCCGTGATTTCATTGATCGCTCGCTCTATTTCTAGTGGCGTGTCGATGTGCATGTCATGCACATCGAGTATAAAATTGCCATTGTCAGTGATGACACCTTCTCGCCACACAGGTTGACCGCCGAGTTTCACCAGCTGGCGCGCGACATGGCTCTTGGCCATGGGAATAATCTCCACAGGGAGTGGGAAGTCGCCCAATACATCAACGCGTTTGCTGCTGTCGGCAATGCAAATAAATTGGTTCGCAACCGCGGCAATAATTTTTTCCCGGGTCAGTGCAGCGCCCCCCCCCTTTATCAGTTCTAGCCGTGCATTGGTTTCGTCCGCACCGTCGATATAAACATGTACCTGAGCTAATGCATTGAGGTCCACCACAGTAAATCCCAGCGATTCGAGCAGCGCTGTAGAGCGTTCAGAGCTCGAGACTGTAAGGCCAATACGGTCTCGCACCGAAGGCAGCGCTCGAATGAAACACTCGGTGGTGCTCCCTGTGCCGACGCCGAGAATTAAATTGTCTTCAGAGTGAGCTTTCAGCCGTTTGATGGCATGTTTAGCTACCTGTTGCTTGAGTGCACTTTGATCCATGGTGGTTGTCGACCCATCAATAAAGCGGAGGTCCGGCCACGAAGTGGGGGACATGATGCGCGCTCAGTGTGAGGACGAACCTTACTTGACGCAACGCCCGAGGGTGAAATTGTCGGCAAAAAAAGCCGGGCGCGTGGCCCGGCTTTCGATATTGCTCCAATTACAGCGTGTACTTGATACCTGCGTACCAGAACATGCTCTCCCAAATACGATACTGGAGGCCGCTGTAGTGGCTTCCGGGGCCTGGTTCGTTGTTACAGTTCGGGCAGTAGGGCGGATCTTCATCAGTAACGTTGTCTATACCACCGTAGATTTCGAAGCGATCGTTGAAACGATAACGAGCTTGCATATCTAGGTAGTTCATTGAGCTGATGGAGTTCAAGTGGTAGTCAGATGCGGACTGGCCTACATCATCCAGCGCAGAGCCGAAGTAGGTATTGTCCAGTGATAGCGTGAAGTTGTTCAATTGATACAGCACACGCAGCTTGAACTTGTCTTCGTTGTAACCGACTTCACCGACGAAGTCGAACGGATCACTATCGACGGTAGTCTGGAACTTGTGCTCGTCACGACGTGTGTACATCACGTTGAGGTTGAGTGTTCCAGGAATGAAACCCAGCGAGTCGAAGAAGTAGTTGGCACTGATATCAAAGCCAGTTGTTTCCAAGATAGACTGGTTGATGTCATAGGAGTACCAATATCGCAGCTTGCCTGTGTCAGGGAAACGCTCGTGCGCGCCACACTGGGGTGCATTGGGGAAGTCTGCGGAGCTGTAACACTCGTTGATCAGCCGAGTGGCAGATACTGTGTCAATGACGTCTTCGATTTCGATCTGATAGTAATCAAAAGTCACTGCTAAATTTTGCAGATATTGCGGAGTCCATACGATACCGACGGTATAGGTATCAGCAGTTTCTTCTTTCAGATTGGGGTTACCACCAACGAAGCCAGAGATCGTTTGCGTGTCAGGCTGGGTGTAGAAGAAGCCCGGCTCGATCACACCCGTATCTGGGTTCAGCGTGCCATTGGCAGCGGTGGCTGCAACAGTGGGAATGCTGAGGCAGTTGGCGACAACTACAGAGTCCAGGCCTGCTTGTGCCTGCGTACCTACGCCGCTACAGGGATCGCTGATCGCTGTGAAGGTTTGCGCTTGCCCGGCAAACAAGTTATCGATGGTCGGTGCTCGCACGGACTGCGAATAAACGCCGCGTACCCGGAACTGGTCATTCAGTTTCCAGTTCACGCCCACTTTGCTTGCATCAACGTCACCGGTTGTCGAGTAGTCATCTACCCGATACGCTGCTTCCAGCACTAGCTCTTCAATCAAGGGCACATCCTGAATCAAGGGTATTGCGATCTCAGCGTAGACGCCCACAACATCGAACTCACCGTTGGTTTCTGGGATGCGGTTACCGCCATGAAGACCGAGTTGCTGAAGGTCATCGGGGCGGTCTGTAGACGTCTCATCGCGATACTCTGCGCCGATAGCCCAAGAAATGTCGCGACCCGCAAAACTGAACGAGGAGGTGATGTTACCTGCCAACACTTCTTGCTCCATCGTGGTCTGACGTGTCGGGCGATAACGCACCCAGTCAGCCATTTCTGGGGTAATGCTACCAATACCGAAAAGGTTAATCGGCACACAGCCCGCCGCGCGAGCCGTTGGGCTGGCACATTGGACCTGGCCGGTAGGGCCTACTTCTGCATCGAGCGCTTGCTGGAACGCCAGAGCGTTGAATTGCCCGGCGCTACGCTGATCACGCTCGGACTTTCCATATTGGTAGTACCAATCGTAATCGATATTGCCGAAATTACCGCGCGTTCCGAGTGCTACGCGGAAGGTTTCCCGGGTGTTAGCCGCGCCACGATTATCCACCTCTTCTAAACGGCGAATAAAAGGAATGTGGCCATTCCAGTCCGGGTTATCGGCGTTTTGCGCCACCGCTGCGTCCCGAATTTCAGCAGGAACGTAGGGGTTGGTGTAGTGGTAACCAAAATTACGGTCTCCGCCGTAGACGTCCTCTGACGACATGGGGAAGGGCTCAAGTGAACTCTGAGTTCCCACCGTGATATAAGACAGCTCGGCATAAAACTCATGCTCACCTGTCAGGTCATAGGTGATATTGGAGTAAGCACTTTTCCGATCAATCGGAATTTCAATCTGTCGGAAGTAAGTACGGTTGAATCCACAGTTATCCGATCCACCGGAGTCTGCCCAGCTTGCAATCGAGTCAGATGCTTCAACGCGGTAAGCATTTCGGTTTGAACAATCAAACGTCAGCATACCGCTGCTGTCACCGGCGTTACCACTCGTGAAGAAACGACCTTGGGGCGGATAAGAACTATAGGCGGGGTCAGCGACGAGCGTGTCGTAGGGGGCGCCGTAAGCCGCGCCGTAATAGTAACCGTAGTAGAAGACATCGCTACCGGTGTTGGGAGCGCGATCGCGAGCCATTACGCCGCCCTGGTCGTCATATCTCAGGTTAATGATTGCATTACCACGATCCTCAGCAAATGACGCACCTGCGGTCAGAGAGTACAGGTTTGTCTCGCCGTCGCCCGCGTCATAGGCACCGCTCATGGCTTCGAAAGATACGCCCTCATAGTCGTCCTTGAGGATCACGTTCACTACGCCAGCGACGGCGTCAGAACCGTAGACCGCCGATGCACCACCGGTGGAGACTTCGAGTCGCTCGATCAGATCTGAGGGTATTGAGTTCAGGTCGACAATGTTGGTACCCGGAATACCGCCCACCCAGCGTCGGCCGTTGACCAGCGTGAGGGTTCGGCTGGCACCTAAGCCTCGCAGGTCAATGGTCTGCTGGCCCGACGCGCCCACACTGAAGTTAGTGCTGGCACGTGAAATCTCCGCAGGGCCGGCCTGCGGTATTTCGTTTAGGATGTCGTATACATTGACCGAGCCGGTAAGCTCAATCTGCTCCTCACCAATACTTACAATTGGGTTGGTGGCCTCTAACGGGTTGGTGCGCTTGATGCGCGAACCCGTTACCGTTACCTCTTCGAGCACTCTCAGGTCCTCGTCACTGTCTGCATCCTCGGCGTCCTGTGCAACCGCCATAGATACGTTTAGCGCAAAAACCCCGAAAGTACCCAAAGCCCAACGCACTGCGTTGGCCAGAGTGTCTCTATCGGACATGAATGTCTCCTTCGATTTTTTGTCAACTTTCTAATCAAACTGCCAAGATGCCGTTCAACGCATTTCTACTCCAATACCAACTGCAGTATTACGTGCGACGCTATGCCCGTGACCCCTATTAACTGAGGTTTAGTGCGAGGGCGCGGTATAGTTTACAAAAGGTTCACCAAAGTGAAAGTAAAATGTAATAATCGGGATCATGTGAATTATTGTAATTTTTTTTTGCGATTTTTGTCCTGAGGGCGTCGCCCTCCTGAAGGCGCCGCAACAATTACGGCCAGCTACCGCAAATCGACCGGGCCGTAAGAGGTTATCTGCGTCAGCGACGATTGATTTGATCGCAGTCGTCGCTTACCTGACAATACACCGCGCTGTATAACCTCGGAGCCCCCATGCCGTCTCAAACTGAACTGGCCAACGCCATTCGTGCCCTCGCTATGGACGCCGTGCAGGCGGCC
>CBFHIW010000077.1:0-8373 GCA_965656065.1 Luminiphilus sp.
GTCTGGAGCGGCACCGACCGCAACGGGCGCAAATCCAAAGGCGAAGTACTGGCCACATCAGCGGCGATTGCTCGTGTGCAGTTGCGCAAGCAGGGTGTGGTCGCCAAGTCGGTCAAGAAAAAGCCCAAGCCGCTGATTACCTTTGGCGCCAAGAAAATCAAACCCGCCGACATCGCTATTTTCACTCGCCAGCTGGCCACCATGATGAAAGCCGGCGTGCCGCTGGTGCAGGCTTTCGACATTGTGGCCGAGGGCACCGATCACGAGAAAATGCGCGAACTGATCATGACCGTGCGCACCGATGTGTCCTCTGGGACAGGCCTCGCCGGCGCCCTCGAAAAACATCCCGCGCACTTTGATGAGCTCTTTTGCTCGCTGGTCGCCTCCGGTGAGAACTCAGGCACCCTCGAAGTGATGCTCGATCGCGTCGCCACCTATAAAGAGAAAACCGAAGCACTCAAAGCCAAGATCAAAAAAGCCCTGACGTACCCGATTGCGGTCATTGTGGTGGCGATCGTCGTGACCGGAATTCTGCTGGTGAAAGTGGTGCCGCAGTTCGCGGAAACCTTCCAGAGCTTCGGTTCCGATCTGCCGGGCTTCACGCTCTTTGTATTGCGCATTTCAGAGTGGGTGCAAAGTTGGTGGTTCATTATGTTGCTCGGTTTCTTCGCCGCAGGTTACGCATTTTCGCAAGCCAAGCGCCGCTCGAAGCGTTTTGCCGACGGGATTGACGCTTTGGCGCTCAAATTGCCAATTATCGGCTCGGTGGTGCATGACGCTGTGATCGCCCGCTTCTCGAGAACGTTGTCAACGACCTTCGCGGCAGGGGTGCCCCTAGTGGAGGCACTGGAATCCACCGCAGGCGCCGCGGGCAACGCCATCTATGCCCAGGGTATCCGTCGCATTCGGGATGATGTGACGTCGGGTACTGCACTCGCGATTTCAATCCGCACAACCGGCCTGTTCCCCACCATGCTGTTACAGATGACTGCCATCGGTGAAGAGTCGGGCTCGCTTGATGACATGCTAGATAAGGTCGCCGACCACTACGAGGCGGCGGTCGACAATGCGGTAGACAGCCTGAGCTCGCTGATGGAGCCGATGATCATGTCGATACTTGGTATACTGGTTGGCGGGCTCATGATCGCCATGTATCTGCCGATTTTTATGCTCGGCTCGGTCCTCTGACCTTGTCGCGCGAATCGAATTAGCATGTTCACGGCCTTTCATGACCCGGTTTTCTTTACCCTGACCTGCACAGCGTTGGGGCTGATTGTGGGCAGCTTTCTCAACGTGGTGATCCTGCGGTTGCCAAAAATGATGGAGCAGGGCTGGCGCCGTGAGTGCTGTGAGCTACTCGACCAACCGCTGTCCGATGAGCCGTCGCTCACGCTGTCGTACCCAGGCTCCCAGTGCCCAGGTTGTGGCGCCCCCATCAAGCCCTGGCAAAACATACCGGTCATCAGCTGGCTGCTATTACGGGGTCAATGCGCGCAGTGCGGTATGCGCATCTCGGCGCGCTACCCCCTTGTCGAGCTGGTCACCGGATTGCTATCCGGCTGCGCAGCCTGGCAGTTTGGTTTTGGTCCCGAGGCCATCAGTGCGCTAGTTTTGATCTGGGTGCTGATTGCGCTGACCGGCATCGATATGGACACCCAGTTGCTACCTGACAGCATGACCCTGCCACTATTGTGGCTCGGCTTAGGCGTGAATCTGTTCGCTGTGTGGACCCCGCCCTCATCGGCCGTCATGGGCGCCATGCTGGGTTATGGATCGCTGTGGTGCGTTTACTGGCTGTTCAAGCTCGTCACGGGAAAAGAAGGCATGGGCTACGGCGACTTCAAGCTGCTCGGCGCGCTGGGTGCCTGGTTTGGCTGGCAGGCTGTGCCGCTGATGATTCTGTTGTCTTCGTTTGTCGGCGCAGCGCTGGGCATTGCCATCCTGATTGCACGGCGGCAGGGCCGCGACACCCCCATGCCATTCGGCCCTTACCTGGCCGGGGCCGGTCTGCTGACGCTCTTTTTTGGCGACACACTTATCACCGAATACCTGCAGCTCGCGAGCCCCTGATATGTTGCGCGTGGGGATTACCGGTGGCATTGGCAGCGGCAAGACGGCCCTAACCGACTGGCTTGCGACCCAAGGCATTGTCATTGTCGATGCCGATCTCGCCGCCCGGGTCGTGGTTGAGCCGGGGCAACCAGCGCTCGCCGAGATTGCCGAGACCTTTGGTGAGGCATTCCTGCTACCCGACGGGCAGCTCAATCGCGCTGCGCTACGGCAACGGGTCTTTGCCGATGAAGATCAGCGGAAAGCGCTTGAGGCCATTACCCATCCGCGTATTCGCGACGAACTGGCCAGACAGATGGGCGAGGCGGAATCACCCTATGTCGTGTTGAGCTCCCCGCTCCTGCTGGAGAGCGGCCAGTCGGAAATGGTGGACGTCAGTGTGGTCGTCGACGTACCAGAAGCGCTACAAGTCGAGCGCACGATGGCCCGGGATCAGAATGATCGGCAGCTGGTTGAGCAGATCATGGCGGCCCAACTGGACCGGGAAACGCGGATTGCACGCTCGGACATCGTGATCGATAACAGCACGTCGCTGGATGCCTTACATCAACGGGCGGCGGTGTTGCACGAGACATTACTGGCCCGCGCAGCAACGCACTAACCGGCGAGCAGTCGCTCCAAGATCGGCTGGTTCGCAGCGGGAAACGCCCAGTCCCGGAGTTGCTCCGGTTGCTGCCACGCCAGCGGCTGACCCTCCAGGCCTCGGGGCTCCCCCGACCAGCGGGTGACACGGTGGATATCCAACCTCACCTGTTTATCGCCGTAATCATGCTCGAGCACCATGAGTGCGTCAGTGGCCTCAACCAGCACACCCAGCTCTTCCTTTATTTCACGGGCCAGCGCCTCCAGCAGGGTTTCGCCCGCTTCGATCTTGCCGCCCGGGAATTCCCATAGGCCGCCCTGGTGCGCGTCCGGCGCGCGGCGAGTGACCAGCACCCGACCCGCGTCGTCGATCAGGATGCCGACCGCGACGGTGACCAGTGCCATATCAGGTCCGGTATTCAGCGTTGATGCGGACGTAGTCGTAGGAGAGATCGGTGGTCCAGATCACCGCCTCGGCGTCGCCACGATTGAGCATAATCTCGATCAGTAGATCGCCCTGTGCCATCGCCTCCTGACCTTTTTCCTCGGTATAGGAGGCAGCCCGTGCACCCTGCTCGGCGATCAGAACGCCATTTAAGTGAACAGACACGGCATCGGTGTCGAGATTTTCAAGCCCGGCGCGACCGATCGCCGCCAGAATACGACCCCAGTTGGGATCCGAGGCGAATAAGGCGGTTTTCACCAAAGGGGAGTGGGCCACCGTGCGCGCCACCTGATCACAAGCCGCTTCTGATTCCCCTCCGTTAACACGAATCTCGACAAACTTACTCGCACCCTCGCCGTCGCGCACAATATCTTGCGCGAGCTCAATCATCAGTGTCGTCAGCGCCTGCGTAAAGTGCTCGGCGTGTTCGGAGCCTGCTGTGATCTCCATGCCGCTCAGCCCCGTGGCAGAGAGCGTGACGGCATCGTTGGTCGAGGTATCGCCGTCGACCGTGATGCGATTGAAGCTCGCCGATACGGCAGACGTCAGCAGTGAATCCAGCGACGCTGCATCAATGGCGGCATCGGTCGCCACGAAGGCCAGCATGGTCGCCATATTGGGGCAGATCATACCTGCGCCCTTGGCGATACCTGTGATCGTGCAGCGCTGGTCGCCCAGCTCAACCTCAACGCTCCGCAGCTTGGCGCGGGTATCCGTAGTCAGGATGGCGCCCGCGGCACGCTCCCAACCCATGTCACAGAGGTCATCCAGCGCGCCGGGTAAAGCGGCACTGATCTGCTCAGCCGACAGCGGTTCGCCGATCACACCGGTGGAGAAGGGCAACACCGCGGTGGCTTCGGTCTCGGTTAACCGCGCCAACGTGTCACAACACTCGCTTGCTGACTGGATACCGGCCTCGCCGGTGCCGGCGTTGGCATTACCGGTATTGATCAACAGATACCGCGGCTGTGCCTCGACCGCCGCAAGATGCGCCTCGGCGATAGTGACCGGCGCTGCGCGAAACGCATTCCGGGTAAACAGCGCCGCGGTGCGGGTGCCCGGGGTCAGGGCGATGACCACCAGATCATCGTGGTCCGGCTTCTTGATACCGGCTTGCGCAACGCCCAGCTGCACTCCCGCTACCGCAGTACTCATCGGGCCACTCCCGATGTATTCAGTGGGCGTGCTGCGCCCGCGTTCAGCTCAGCGCGCCGTGACATTGCTTGTACTTTTTGCCACTGCCACAGGGGCAAGGGTCATTGCGCCCCACCTTGGGCTGGGCTCGGGTCATCGGCTGTGGTGCGGCGGGCGCAGGCGCATCCGCGGCCTCAGATACCGCTGATCCTGCTTCGGCATGCTCAAAAGCCATCTTCTGCTTGGCAGCCTCCTCTCTGCGCCGCTGCTCGATGGCGGCCGCCTCGTCAGACCGCTGCACCTGCACGTTACTCAGGAAGCGCACGACCTCGTACTTCAGGCGCTGCAAGAGACCTTCGAACAAGGCAAAAGACTCGCGCTTGTATTCCTGCTTGGGGTTCTTGTTGGCGTAGGCTCGCAAGTGGATGCCCTGTCGGAGTTGGTCCATCACCTGAAGGTGTTCTTTCCAGAGCGTGTCCAGCACCTGCAACATGATCTGCTTTTCGAGTTGTCGCATGCCCGGACCAATACCCTCAGCTTTCTCGTCGTAAGCCGCCTGCACCGCATCGACAATGCGTTGCCGCAAAGGCTCCTCGTGAAGGGTGTCGTCTTCATCGAGCCACTGTGCGACCGGCAGATTCAGCCCAAACTCCGCCTCGAGCTGTTTCTCGAGCCCCGGGATGTCCCACTGCTCCTCTACGCTCATCGGCGCAATAAAGCCGTCAATGGCGTCATTCACCACGTCCTCTCGGATCGCGGTAATGGTTTCGCCGATTTCATCATCCGACAGCAGTTCATCCCGCTGGCGATAAATAATCTGGCGCTGGTCATTGGCCACATCGTCGTATTCGAGTAACTGCTTACGTATGTCGAAGTTGCGTCCTTCGACTTTCCGCTGCGCTTTCTCGATGGCATTGGTCACCATGCGGTGCTCAATCGCTTCGCCACGCTCCATCCCCAGCGCCTGCATGAAGCTCTTGACCCGGTCCGAGGCAAAAATGCGCATGAGGCTGTCTTCAAGCGACAAATAGAAACGCGACACCCCGGGGTCGCCCTGTCGTCCGGAGCGCCCGCGCAGCTGATTATCGATGCGTCGGGACTCATGGCGTTCGGTGCCCAGAATATGCAGACCCCCCGCCTCGATGACCGCATCGTGGCGCGCCTGCCATTCAGCGGTGAGTCGCTCGCGGGTGGCCTCGTCCAGCGTGTCGCTCAGTGACGCCAACTCCGCCTCCAGATTGCCGCCGAGCACGATATCGGTACCGCGGCCCGCCATGTTGGTGGCAATGGTGACCACACCGGGGCGTCCGGCCTGGGCGATGATTTCCGCCTCTTGCTCGTGGTACTTGGCGTTCAATACTTTGTGATCAATCTTCTGCTTTTCAAAGGCCTGAGAGAGCTCTTCAGAGGTCTCAACAGAAGCGGTACCCACTAACACGGGCGCGCCACTGTCGATACAGGCGCGGACGTCCTCGATGATGGCTTCAAACTTCTCTTCGCGGGTCAGATATACCAGATCATTCAGATCGTCCCGACACATGGGCACGTTGGTCGGGATCACTACACAGTCCAGACCATAGATCTGACGGAATTCAAAGGCCTCGGTGTCGGCGGTCCCGGTCATACCGGCGAGCTTGTCGTAGATGCGAAAGAAGTTCTGGAAGGTGGTCGAGGCCAGGGTCTGACTCTCACTCTGGATCTTGACCCCCTCTTTAGCCTCAATCGCTTGATGCAGACCCTCTGATAAGCGCCGGCCTGGCATGGTCCGACCCGTGTGCTCGTCGATCAGTACCACCTGACCTTCCTGGACAATGTATTCCACATCGCGCTGGAACAGCACATGAGCACGCAGGCCCGAGTGCACGTGGTGCAACAGCCCAAGGTTGGTCGCGGCATAGAGGGAGTCGTCCTCTTGCAGGAGCCCTGCCTCCATCAGCATGCCCTCCACCTTCTCGTGGCCGCTCTCGGTCAATTCGATGCTGCGCTGCTTCTCATCGACCGTGAAGTCGCCTTCCTGCTCTTCGACCTCGGGGGTGAGATTGGGAATCAGTCGATTGATGGCCT
The DNA here is from genome assembly GCA_965656065.1 of Luminiphilus sp. Classification (GTDB taxonomy): domain Bacteria; phylum Pseudomonadota; class Gammaproteobacteria; order Pseudomonadales; family Halieaceae; genus Luminiphilus. The sequence continues at coordinate 6,296 of CBFHIW010000077.1, forward strand.
TGTAGAGCTCGGAGCTGTCCTCGACCGCGCCCGAGATGATGAGGGGCGTGCGCGCCTCGTCAATCAGGATGGAGTCGACCTCGTCGACAATCGCAAACGCCAGTTTTCCCTGGCTCTTGTCGGCCATGCTGAAGGCCATGTTGTCGCGCAGATAATCAAAGCCAAACTCATTGTTCGTGCCGTAGACCACGTCGCAGCCATAGGCCGCTTTCTTTTCCTCGGCACTCTGCCCGGATCGCACCACGCCCACAGTCAAACCCAGAAATTCGTACAGCGGCCCCATCCAGGCGGCATCTCGACTGGCGAGATAGTCATTCACGGTGACCAGATGAACGCTGTGATCGGGTAGCGCGTTGAGATAAGCCGGCAGCGTGGCAACCAGCGTCTTGCCCTCGCCGGTCCGCATCTCGGCGATCTTGCCGTCGTGGAGCGTCATGCCGCCAATTAGCTGCACGTCGAAGTGCCGCATACCCAGCGCACGCACTCCCGCCTCGCGCACCAAGGCAAAGGCCTCGGGGAGCAGTTGATCGAGTTTCTCGCCCTCGTTTAGGCGCGAGCGGAACTCGTCGGTTTTAGCGCGCAGTGCGTTGTCGTCCAGCGCCTGCATCGCTTCCTCGAGCGCGTTGATGCGTGCGACGACTTTGCGCATTCGCTTCAGCTCCCGGTCGTTACGGGTGCCAAATATTTTTTTCACGGTAGAAATCAGCATGGAAAGCTCACTGTTGCGTCACAAGGGAATCCGGATTGGGCGGCGCGAACGCGCCGGGATTCACCTGTCAGCGGTGGGTGCGACGCACGTAGCTGGCGGGGTCGACGGCGCGGCCGTTTTTGAAGACTTCAAAGTGCACATGGGGGCCGGTTGAACGGCCTGAACTGCCCATCAGGGCGATCACATCGCCCCGTCTCACCAGGTCGCCCACGTCGACCAGATTTTCCTGATTGTGAGCGTAGCGGGTACTGAGGCCATCCCCGTGGGACACCTCGACCATGGTGCCGTAACCGGACTTGTAGCCGCTCCAACTCACCACGCCGCTGGCAACAGCAAGAATATCGGAGCCAGCACGGCCCGCGAAATCGGCACCGTCGTGCCAGGCGCGCTCACCCGAGATAGGGTCAATGCGGCTGCCATACGGGGACGACTGCCAGCCCGAGCGAATCGGTCGACCTGCTGGCGTTGCCTCCGCTCTGAGCTGCTCCGCCGAGAGCAACCCGGCGAGGACATCAAACTGCACTTCACGTCGCGCGAATAGCGCGTCAAGCGCCGTAAATTGAGAGTCCACCTCTGCCACGCCCGGTGGCGGCGCATTCAGCGGCAGCGCAGGACCACCCAGCGCAGGTGGCCCGGAAAAATCAAATTCGTCTGCTTCCAGCCCGGCCAGATCAGTCAGGTGACTGCCCAGCGCATCCAGCCGCGTTACGTGCGCCTGCAGGCTCGCGAGACGTCGGGTCATGGCCGTCAGACGGGATTGCGCCTCGACACCCATTTGCGCCAGCGATTCGGCACGATCAATCGCTTCCTGTTCCTGCGCGGAGATGCGGGCAGCTTGCTCAGAGGCAATGCCTTCACCAAACCCCAGCTGATAGCTGACAGCCACCAGGCCTAAGGGTGCACCGATAAAACAGGCCGACAGTAGCGCCAACGACCATTTACCCAGCTCAAGGGTCCGGGACGCCGCGTGTCGATTGAGAAGGATTAATTTCAAGTCAGGGTATCGCTGAGATCAGGGTGCGAATGATGCCATTTTCGGCGGGTCAGGGGAACCAAAGCCAGGCACCGAAACAGCCTTTGAAACATCTTTAAGTGCAGGAAGTGGACAGATGAAGGCAGTGGAACCGGACGCAGGGCGAAAAGGCTCAACACGTCATGTAGCGCGCTCTGGCTGGTTTGGATTGATGACTCAGGCGAACTGCAGATCCTGCGGCAAGGCCCAGTCCAGCGGCGCGTCGGCCTCATCCTCAAAGGTCACCCACTCCCAGCTCTGGGGGTTATCAAATAAGGCTCGCACCAAGCGATTGTTGAGCGCGTGGCCTGACTTGATGCCCTCGTATTCAGCGAGGAGTTGATGCCCGGCAAGATA
>CBFHIW010000078.1:0-7464 GCA_965656065.1 Luminiphilus sp.
ACCCAATTGGTGGTCGATTTGCCTAAGGCAGAAGGTTCGCCCGCGACAAGCGATGAAGCACTGATACTGACCGTCGATGTGGCAGGCAACATGACGCTCAGCGGTGAGTCGGTGCCGAATGATGCCCGCGGACTGTCGTTAGCCCTGCGCCAGCGTTTGAACGGCAATACTGACATTCCGGTGGCCTTGTCGGCCGATGCGATGACCCCACATCAGTACGTGGTAACCGCAATGGACGTAGCGGCGCAGCTCAATATCACGCGCCTCACTATTGCGACTGAAAACACGCGCTAGGCATAGACAGTGAAGACAGAAACAGGAAAACCGAGCGACTGGGCGCTGTATCGCCGCCTTCTGGGTTATGTGGCGCGACATGGTGGCGCCTTTTTGCTGAGTATTCTGGGCTTTTTGATCTACTCCGTTGCCAGCGTGTTATTGGCTGACCTTACGCAGTTCTTGTTGGACTCGCTGGGTGAGGCGTCACAGGTCAGTATGGGTTTTGTGTCGGCGGCGGCGCACTGGTTGTGGCCGCCGGGGGACAAGGGGCCTGTCGAGTATGCACGCATCGCTGTACCCGCCGCGGCAGTCGTCTGTGCGCTGATTCGCGCCGGCGGTTATTTCTTTGGCAACTACTTTATGAACATTGTTGCCCGTGGAGTGGTGCACCGGCTGCGCACGCAGGTGTTCGACGCGTTGATCCGCATGCCCAAGCAAGTGATCGACGGTCACACACACGGTGAGCTGGTGTCCAAGCTGACCTTTAACGTGGAGCAGGTCAGTGGCGCCTCATCCGAGGCGCTCAAGACGATTTTGCGAGACGGGCTGACGGTGTTGGCGCTGATTAGCTACATGCTCTACCTCAACTGGAAGCTCACCCTCGTATTTTTCGCGATCACCCCGGCCATTGCCGGCGTCGTGGTCGCAGTGGGTCGACACTTTCGGCGCTACAGCCGGCGCATACAGGATTCCATGGGTGAGGTGACCCAGCTCAGTAACGAAAGCATGCAGGCGTTTGACGAGATCCGCATGTTCTCTGCCGCCGCGCAGCAAAGCGAACGATTTCGGGCGGCGAGCCAATTCAACCGGGTGCAGAGCCTGAAACTGGCGTTTGTGCAGGCGGTGTCGACGCCGATCGCGCAGGTGTTGTTGGCGTTGGCGCTGGCGGCGCTGTTCTGGTTTGCGCTGGACCCGGCGATTCTAGCCGGTTTTTCTGCAGGTTCGTTGGTGGCGTTTATTGCGGCGGCGACCCAGTTGGGCAAACCCATTCGCACACTCACCAACGTGCAGAGCATTATTCAACGAGGTCTTGCTGCGGCTGAAGATCTGTTCGCCCAAATCGACGCCGAGCCGGAGCCCGATCACGGGCAGTTGACCCTCGAGCGCGCCCGTGGCGCCATTGCGCTGGAGCAGGTGAGCTTCACATATCCCGGGGCGGAGGAGCCGGTGCTCACGGATATCAGCCTGCAGATCCCCGCAGGGAAAATGGTGGCGTTTGTCGGGCGCTCCGGTGCCGGCAAAAGCAGCCTCATGCACCTGCTGTGTCGTTTTTATGCGCCGAGTGCCGGCGGCATCACATTAGATGATCAGCCGATCGAAGATTTTCAGCTCGACGATTATCGCCGGCAATTCGGTTTGGTATCGCAGCGTGTCGTGCTGTTTAGCGATACGGTGCGGGCCAATATCGCCTTTGGTCAATTGGATACGGTCACCGACGCCGCGCTGAATAAAGCCCTGGAGACTGCGCAGGCAGCGTCTTTTGTTGACGCGATGCCCGGTGGACTGGATGCGGTGCTGGGTGACGGCGGCAGCGGGCTGTCGGGTGGCCAAAAGCAGCGCCTGGCGATAGCACGGGCGGTGCTAAAGGATGCCCCGGTGCTCATCCTCGATGAGGCCACCTCAGCACTCGATAATGAATCGGAGGCCGCCATACAGGCGTCGCTCGAGGCCGTTTCGGCCGGGCGCACCACCTTGGTGATCGCGCACCGGCTCTCCACGGTGGAGCGGGCAGACATGATTGTGGTCATGGACTACGGACGCATTGTCGGAACCGGGACCCACGCTGAACTGATGGCAGCGGGTGGGTTGTACGCTAATCTCTATCAGCAGGGTTTCGCCGCCTCATGAGCCTCACCCGGGGCGCACTGGAGCGCCTGCTGAATCACATCTGGTATAGCAACAGCCTCTTGTCTTGGTGCCTGATTCCCCTGACCTGGCCTGTACGTTGGGCGATTCATCGGCGTCGCCAGCAAGCATCCCCCAAAGGCAACACGCCCGAGCGCATCACCGTGATCGTGGTCGGCGGTTTGACCGCCGGTGGTACGGGTAAAACGCCAGTGCTCATTGGCCTGGGGAAATGGTTGGCAGAGCAGGGTTATCGTGTGGGTGTGGTCAGCCGTGGCTATGGCGGCACGCATGGCCCTGAACCCCATAGCGTGACAGCCGGAGATACCGCGGCGGCTGTGGGCGATGAGCCGCTTTTGATCCAACGTGAGCTGGGTGTACCAGTCGCGGTGTGCGCTGACCGCAAACGGGCGCTGGAGGCATTGGTCGATCAGGGCGCGGTAGATGTGGTGCTCTCGGATGACGGCCTGCAGCACTACCCCATGCCCCGCGACATCGAATTACTTGTGCTGGACGCGGAACGAGGACTGGGTAACGGTCGATTGCTGCCAGCGGGGCCATTGCGCGAGCCCGCCAGCCGCCTCGGGAGTGTCGACGCGGTACTTGAGCGAAACAGCAGCGATCCTGATCGCGGCTTCAGTTATCAACCTTCAGGTGCTCTGCATCTCGCATCAGGTCGGCAGGCGACGTGGTCTGAGTGCGTCGCCGAGTGGCGCGACCAATCCATGGCTGCCATGACGGGCCTGGGACAGCCGAGGCAGTTCTTTGAGATGCTCAGAGAACAGGGGCTCGACATCGAAACGGTGTCTCTGGGCGACCACGAAGCGATGACCCAAGCGCATCTTGATCGTCGTGACGAACAGGTAGTGCTGATCACTGCCAAGGACGCGGTGAAGTTACCCGAGTGCACCGACCCCCGCGTCTGGGTGGTAGCCATCGAGGTGGCATTGCCGTCATCATTGCTGACACGACTGACGGCGCTCCTGCCGCCTGCGCGATTTGTCGAGGCCTAATACAGCGATGTTCAATATTGTCATTCCCGCCCGCTTTGGTTCCACCCGGCTTCCCGGTAAGGCGTTATTACCCATTGCAGACAAGCCGATGGTGGCCTGGGTGTGGGAGCGGGCGATGCAGGCGGGCGCAGCGCAGGTAGTGGTCGCTACTGACGATGAGCGTATTGCAGATGAGATGACCAGTCGGGGTGCTCAGGTCGCGATGACCCGCGCGGATCACGCTTCTGGCACTGATCGCCTTGCTGAGGTGGTGGAGCAGCTGGAGTGGAAAGAGGACGCCATTGTGGTCAATGTGCAGGGCGACGAGCCGCTGATGCCGGTAAGGAATATTCAACGCGTGGCGGCGATGCTGAACGAGACCACGAGCGCTGACATGGCGACGCTGATGGAGCCGCTGGACCCCGCAGACGCTGAGCAGCAATCAGTAGTAAAAGTGGTAGCGAGTGATACAGGCAGAGCGCTGTATTTTTCGCGCTCGGCGATTCCTTTTCACCGGGAAGGCGGAGTGCCGCCACCCTTGTTCCGGCATATCGGGCTCTATGCTTATCGTGCGGGTTTTCTCAGCACCTTTGTGGGTTGGTCACCGGCGGCGGCCGAGCAAAGCGAGTCGCTGGAGCAACTGCGCGCGCTGGCCCACGACGCACATATTCAGATTGAGTTGGCACCCGAGGCCGTGCCCGCGGGCGTCGATACCGAGTCTGATCTCGCCGCGGTGCGCGCGTTAGTGGGCGCGGAGCAATAAGACTGTGATGGCAGGTGCTGACCTGACGGCGCTCAATACGCTGCAGCTCCACGCTACGGCAGAGCGTCTGGTCACTGTCACCTCATCGGATCAGTTACAGGCAGAGATCACCGCGCTGGGTACCGTGCCTCATGTATTGGGTGGAGGCAGTAATGTGATTCTCAGCGATCATTTGCCTGGCACCACACTGCTCATGGCCATCAGGGGCCGTGAAGTGCGCAGCGACGACGGCACCAAAGTGGTGATCAGGGTCGGCGCCGGCGAGTCCTGGCATGATTTTGTTGTGTGGTGTCATCACCAGGGTTTTCATGGCCTCGCCAATCTGGCGCTGATTCCCGGCTCGGTAGGCGGTGCGCCGATTCAAAATATCGGTGCCTATGGTGTCGAGGTGGCCGAGTACATCGAGGCGGTCCATGTGGTTCATCGGCAAACCGGTGAGCGGGCCTGTTTGTCCCGCGAGGACTGCGAATTTCGCTACCGTGACAGTGTGTTCAAGCACGAGGCAGGGGCACAGTGGATCATTACCAAGGTCGATTTTGTGTTGGACCGTGAGGCATTGGTTGAGGCCAACTATCCCACGTTACGTGCACGGCTTAGTGAGGCGGAGCTCACCCATGACGCGGTGTTGGCGGCGGTGATCAGTATTCGTCGCGAGCGTTTACCCGATCCAGTGATTACGCCAAATGTCGGCAGTTTTTTTAAAAACCCCGTCATTTCGCAGCAAGATACCGACATTTTGCGACAAAATTTCCCCGAGGTGCCTGTGTATCCCGCGCCCGACGATGTCGTAAAAATCTCGGCCGCGTGGCTCATAGATCAATTGGGCTGGCGGGGAGAGGAGCGCGAGGGTGTGAAAGTCTCTGCTGATCACGCGCTGGTATTAGAGGGTTGTGGCGCCCGGTCGGCGGCGCCCTGGCTAGGGCTGGCCGAGGCTATCGCCGCCAGCGTGAAAGAGGCCTACAACGTGTCGCTGGAGCTCGAGCCGCGTGTCATCGGTGCTGCGGGATAAGTGCTACCGGCATGACTGATTTCGACGCAGAATCCTATCTCGCGCAGCTGACCACCCGACCCGGCGTGTACCAAATGTTCAACGACTCCGGCGAGCTGCTGTACGTCGGTAAGGCCAAGAACCTCAAAAACCGGGTGACCAGTTACTTCCGCGCATCGGGTCTTTCTGCCAAAACGATGGCGCTGGTGGCGCGCATTGCCAATATCGAAGTGACGGTGACCACCACCGAGCGCGACGCGTTGCTACTCGAGCACAACCTGATCAAGCAGTACCGGCCGCCCTACAATATTTTACTAAAGGACGATAAGTCCTATCCCTATATCTACCTCTCCTCAGAGGATCGGTGGCCGCGACTGAGTTTTCACCGGGGCACCAAGCGCCGCAAGGGAGAGTACTTTGGCCCGTATCCAAGCGCGGGCGCGGTGCGTTCAACGCTGCATTTGATGCAGAAGGTGTTCAAGGTGAGGCAGTGCCGCGACAGCTATTTTCGCAATCGCTCCCGGCCCTGCCTCCAGTACCAGATCGGACGCTGTTCCGGACCCTGTGTGGGTTTGGTGTCTGACGAGGAGTATCAGGAGCAACTCGACAAGACGGTACTCTTTTTGAATGGCCGCTCCCAAGATCTTCTGACACGACTTGCTGACGACATGGAGTCGGCGGCAGCCGAGCTCGAATACGAGAAGGCGGCCGACATTCGCGATCAGATCAGCCAACTGCAGAACGTACAGGCCACCCAGAATATCGAGGGCACCCGCGGCGATCTGGACTTGATGGCGGTATTTACCGAGCACGGCCATGCCTGCGTACAGGTTTTGTTTGTGCGGGAGGCAAGGGTTCTCGGCAGCCGCAGTTATTACCCACAGATTCGCCTCGATGAGGCCCCCGAGGCTATTCTCGAGGCCTTTTTGCCCCAGTTTTATCTCTCGGGTCAGCAGCAGATTCCCCAAGAAATCGTGACCAGTCACGCGATGGCAGACGGCGCGCTCCTCGAAGAAGCGTTGGGTGCAGAGTCGGGGCGTAAGGTAGTCATCAAAGATAAGGTCCGTGATGCGCGCTCGCGCTGGCTCCAGATGGCGGAGCAAAACGCCCAAAACAACCTACGTTCTTTCTTGGCCGGTAAGCAGACCATGGCAGGCCGGTTGGAATCGCTGCGTCGCGCGTTGGAGCTTGAGAATATTCCGACCCGCATGGAGTGTTTTGATATCAGCCACAGCTCGGGGGAAGCCACAGTCGCCTCCTGCGTGGTGTTTGATGCGAATGGCGCGCGCAAGTCGGACTACCGCAAGTTCAACATCAAAGACATCGCCGCCGGCGACGACTACGCCGCGATGCAACAGGCGTTGGAGCGGCGCTACAAACGTCTCGCCAATGGCGAAGGGCAGCTACCCGATATTTTGTTTATCGACGGCGGAAAAGGGCAGGTGAGTCAGGCGCGGCAGGTTCTGGCGACCTACGACATCTCCAGTGTCAAAGTGGTCGGCGTGGCGAAGGGCACCACCCGCAAGGCAGGGTTCGAGACGTTAGTCGATGCCGATTCCGGCGCAGAGATGCGGCTCAGGGGCGATCATCCCGGGCTACATTTGATCCAGCAGATTCGCGACGAGGCACATCGCTTTGCGATCAGCGGTCACCGCGGGCAGCGGGCTAAGGCGCGCAAGCAGTCGCTGTTGGAGGACATTCCCGGTGTCGGGGCCAAGCGTCGCCGTGAGCTACTCCGCCATTTTGGTAGCGCAAAGGCCATCGAAAACGCCAGCGTTGAGGAGCTCTCCAAAATTAAAGGCATCAGTGATGCCGTTGCACGAACGATCTACGATCATTTGCATACGGTGAACGACTGAGCACAGCCCCCCTTGGCTGTGTCAGAATCAGGTACTCAGACGGGAGCCAGGCCTTGCCTCAAAACTTGCCCAATTTGCTAACCGGACTGCGGATCGTGGCGATCCCGCTGATGGTGCTGTGTTATTACTTGCCGCAGCCCATTTCAACCGTGGGCGCCGCTGTCGTGTTTATTGTGGCGGCGGTCACCGATTGGTTTGACGGTTGGGTGGCGCGGCGAATGGAGCAGACCTCGCAGTTCGGTGCGTTTCTTGACCCCGTGGCCGACAAGCTCTTGGTGACGGTAGCGCTCATTCTGCTCATGCATCGCATGGACAATATTTTTATCACGTTGGCCGGGATGGTAGTGATTGGCCGCGAGATTGTGATCAGCGCCCTGCGAGAGTGGATGGCGCAGTTGGGTAAGCGCGCCTCGGTGGCGGTGAGCGGTATTGCCAAGGTGAAGACGGGCGTGCAGATGACGGCGATTCCTATCCTCATTTGGTATCCCTCTTGGCCGGCAATTGAGGAGATTCGTCTGCTGGGCTTATTCTTGCTCGCGTTGGCCGTGATCCTGACGCTGTGGTCCATGGTTCTGTATTTCAGGGCGTTTTTGACCACCCTCGAGGAAGAAGCTGAATCGGCCGACAGTTGACGCCGACCGCCGCGCGTCTAGAATCACAACTATGCGGGAATAGCTCAGTTGGTAGAGCGCAACCTTGCCAAGGTTGAGGTCGCGAGTTCGAACCTCGTTTCCCGCTCCA
>CBFHIW010000079.1:0-7185 GCA_965656065.1 Luminiphilus sp.
GACCTGCTTCTCGACCTCACTCCAGCTTTTGCCAACGCCCAGCTGTGAAATGGTGTAGGCCATGATGGCATCCGCGATCTGCCCGCTTTCGCGGAGCGTGTCGAGCTCGTCTGCGGTTTTCACCGCCCGTGCGGCGAACATCACATCGAGCGCATCGCCTGATGCCTGTCCCGTTAAAGCCTCGACCCGAGCGGCCACGCGAAGGTCATCAAATAGCACCCGCTCCCCTTTAGATACATGACGGGACAGACAGGCGGCGATGGTTTGAATGATGTCGGGTTCGCACTGACCGTCAATCTGCTCCATGACGCCGCCCAGCGCTGCCAACAGGTCTTCGGGCAGAGCGAGATGGGCATCCTCGGCCCGCGCGGTTTCACAGAAATTCAGCATGTCGAAGGTGGCCAGCCGGTCGAAGTGGACCGGGTGCCCACCGCGCTCGGAGACAATCGGTGAGATCACACTGGCTTCGGGCAGAATGAGCACCACGGGCGATGCCGCATCGGTGGGGACAAAAACCGTGGCGATCGGCTCTACCAAATGCCAGCCGTCCATCACGGAGCTAAATCCTGAGGCGTAAAAAATGTTGTCTGGCGTGCTGAGCACCGCCCCTGCGGCGCCCTCTGATGCCAACTGAGCCCGGATGCGGTTAATTTTCGCCTGGTAGCCGTTCATATCGCCCCTCCAACCCCCGGTTTTTCTCATTTTGGGGTGCTTGTACGGACAAAATTTTAGCAGTATTCTGAAACTTGTTGGCGTTCAGCAAGCGGCTGTAGCCGCGACACCACCGGTGTTAACGTCGCAATACATTAAAAAAACACAACAGGAACATGCCATGACGACCAAAACCCGATTCGGGCGGTTTCCCGCTCGCAAAATGGCGCTGTCTCTCGCAGTCGCCATCGCCTCACAGGCACTGCCTTCCCTGGCTCAGGAACCCTCGGATGGTGATTCAAATCAATCGCGCCTCGCTATTGAGGAAGTCATCGTTACCGGTATGAAGCGTGACGTGATGCAACAAGACCTGGGGTCTGCTGTTACAACAGTGACAGCGAATCAAATGGAGATGAGCTTCTCTACAGACATCACTGCGCTCACTCAACTTTCACCCAACGTCACTTTCTCCAAGCAACATGGTTTTAACGCGGTAGGTGGCGGCATTAGAGGCACTGGATTCATGTCGATTCTGGTGACCAAAGACCCTTCTGTCGGTTTTGCGATCGATGATTTTGTCATCACTCATGTTCAGTCTCAGTGGGCTGAGATGTTTGATATCGAGCAAGTTGAAATCTTTAGAGGCCCGCAGGGCACGTTGTTTGGCAAAAACACTACCGGTGGTGCGGTCAACATAACCACTAAAAAACCTGTGCTGGGAGAATTCTTTGGGAAAGTCCAGACATCTTACGGGCAGTACGCGTCAAATGACTCGGACGTTAGCAAAACCACCCTCGAGCTCAACGTTCCTTTAACTAACTCGCTGGCGATGAGAGTCGCGGCGATTTACGATTATTCTCAAGGCTACTACACAAATGATAAGCCCCCGGGTGGAACGGTGACTTGTTTGGCATGTCCGCCAGTTGATTTCGACTCGGTAGTCTCTGACTACCCGTTTACGGGAGATGGCTCTGAGATTGGTGGAAAAGAGGTGGCGGCTGCGAAAATAAAATTGAGATGGCAGCCCAACGATTTTTACCTTGCAGATTTTACTTGGGAGATTCTCAGAGATGATTCTGAAACCCCAGCTGCCGCCAACGTAACCCCTGAGGGCGAGGGCTTTATCTTCCCGTCGCTGGGTTTCCCGGGGATTGGCAACGGTGACCCATTTTCCACCGGGCAATCTTATCTAGACATTCCCGGCATTAGTATAGCCGACGGCCACAATGTGGATACCGACGGCTACTATCTGACACAAACGTTCTCCCTAGACAACTTTACCATTAAGTCAATTACAGGATACCGAGAGCAAGAGGAAATCCTGAATAGCACCTATACGGGCGAAGCTTACACGTCGTTATATGATGCATCTCGTAATTCGATTCGAGAGACATTCCAGCAAGAACTAAGGCTGACGTCTGATCTTGATGGCCCGCTCAATTTCGTGGTTGGGGCTGCTTACTATACAGACGACGTGGATTTTAATGTCTTTGGAAGGTTTGGCTTTTTGCCCTTACAGGTGGGTGCTGGAATCTTCGACGACATTCTTCAAATTCAGGCAACTGACCAAGAGCGAGAGAGCACCGCGCTCTATATAGATGGCACTTACGAGTTGACTGATGCTACTAGGCTGTCTCTAGGCTGGAGGCATACACGCGATGAGAAAGATTTCCATCGCTTGGACATCGGTGGCGCTGATGGGAACCCGCTAAGCAACTTCTTATTTGACCTCACTCAGATTACTGATCCATTCACTAACCCATTACCCGAATCGGCATTTGCCCTTAACGCCAGGCGTAATGCTGAATTTTCTGCAAACACATACCGCATCGTAGTGGACCATGATTTCAGAGACAACGTCATGGTGTATGCGAGTTTTGCTACAGGCTTTGTTGCGGGCGGATTTGCCGAAACATGTGGGCTTTATGGTGGCTGTCAGCCCTTCAACAGTGAGGAGAATGACAGTTTTGAAATTGGGCTCAAAGCGGATTTGCTGGATGGAAAAATGCGGCTGAACATGGCGTATTTCGATGTGACCTATGACTCGTTACAGCGAGATGCCGTTTTGGTGGTGAAGGATGCATCGGGTAATGATTTCCAAGAGACTGTATCGGTAAATGAGGGTGAGAGTAGCAACAGTGGTCTCGAAGTAGAGCTAATCTATTTACCAACGGATAATCTGCGAATTGACGCTAACTTGGGGACGATGGATCATAAATACGATAGCTACGCTCCATCACAAGACATGGCTACGTTAGGACTCGAGGGCCCCGCACAGCCGGTAGATTTGACTTCCATGGATGTTCCGTTCTCACCCGAGCTAACGTTGGGTGTAGGGGTCACTTACGATCTGCCGCTCCGCAGCGGAGCTAATCTGACATTTAATTTAAGCGCGCACTATCAGGATGATTTCGCTACTGCGTCTTTCCCGGCCAATTATCAGGGAGCTGATGCAAACGGGGATCCCATTATTCGAGAGAAGGCTAACACCCGAAGTGAAGAACGAACGCTGGTCGACGGATATGTTAAGTACGTTGATTCCAATCAGCGCTTTGAAGTCACAGCGTATGGAAAGAATCTTACGGATGAGACTTGGAGAAATTCAGCGCAACCAGTTTCCAATCTTTGGACTTGGGCAGGTTACGGTCCCCCCCGAGAAATCGGCGTGAGACTGGGCTTCAATTTCTAGGTTAAGACTTTGCGGAAAAGCCGGCGAAAGCCGGCTTTTTTGCTGAAGAGCCGTGGTCGCCCCTTGGCAGTCGGCCGGGAGAAATTTTCTGCCTGCTAGAATTACGACGATAGCATTTGGGGCTTTTGCGTGGGAGCCTCTGGCTGTGATTTGCTGAGTCGAACCGCTCCGCAGGTATGCTTACCTTTTGATATTTGAGGAGCACCTCACAAGACTTTGCGTACAGCTTGCCCGCTAGCGACGATGCGGGGACTGTTTACAATCGTTGCTCATGACATTGGACTTCATTTCGCGGATTGTTACCTATTCACCTTCAGTAAGTAGTTGCTAACAAGATTAAAAGCATGATGACCACATGGAGGAAAATTTGACTGTTACTGTCGAAAAACTTGAGGCAGCCTATCGGCTGATGAAAACCATCCGCGAGTTTGAAGAGCGCATGCGCTCTGAATACCAACAGGGCAAGTTGCCCGGATTTATTCATATTTATCGGAATCAGGAAGCAATCGCGGTCGCCGCCTGTCTCGATATGACTAACGAGGATTACATCGCCAGCACCCATCGGGGCCACGGCCACTGCATCGCCAAGGGCTGCGAAATCGAGGCTATGTTGCTGGAGCTCGCGTGCAAAGAAGACGGTCTTTGCAATGGCAAAGGTGGCTCGATGCACATTGCCGATATGTCAAAGGGCATGCTGGGCGCCAACGCCATTGTGGGCGGCGGCCCGCCCATTGCTGCGGGCGCTGCCCTCACCGCAAAAACATTGGGCAACGGCGCTGTATCCATGGCCTTTATTGGTGATGGCGCGTCGGATCAGGGCACCGTAGCCGAATCGTTGAACCTCGCGGTGGTGCTGCAGCTACCCATGATCTTCATGTACGAGAACAACCGCTACGCGGAATTCACCAAAAGCCCCAAGCCTGACGGCCGCATTGCCGAGCGCGCCGGCGCGTTTGGCATGCCGGCCGAGGTGGTTGATGGCAGTGATTTCTTTGCGATGTATGACGCCTGCCAGCGAGCCATCATGCGCGGACGCGAGGGCGGAGGCCCGACGGCGATCGAGGCAGTGTGTAATCGGTACTACGGCCACTTCGAGGGCGATGCCCAGGCTTACCGCGATCAGGCCGAGCTCGACGCGGAGCGGGCGGTCAGCGATCCACTTCCTCGCTTCCTCGCGGATCCTAGAGCCGCCGCGCTGACTGAAGAAAAGATCACCGAGATCGATGCCGCCATTCTCGCGGAAATTGACCGCGGCTTTGAGGTCACCTATGCCGCCGCCGATCCAACGCCAGATAAGCTATATACCGATGTGTATATCCACTACGAGGGGAGGCTTCAGTGATGAAAATGTCGATTCGTGAAGCGATTAACCAGACCCTCCACCAAGAAATGGAACGCGACGAGCGGGTGATCGTGCTTGGGGAAGACGTAGCCAGTGATCAAGGTGGCGTGTACGGCATTACCGATGGGCTGCCCGCCAAATTTGGTCTGCACAGGGTGATTGATACACCGATTACCGAGTCTGCCATTGTGGGGGCGGCAGGCGGTGCCGCGCTGACCGGGTTGCGCCCCGTTGCAGAGCTCATGTTTGTCGATTTTCTGGGCGTATGCCTTGACCAGATCCTGAATCAGATTGCCAAGTTCCGCTATATGTTTGGCGGCCAGGCGCGCACGCCGGTGGTGATCCGCACCATGATCGGCGCCGGCACCGGCACGGGCCCGCAGCACTCGCAGATCCTTTACCCGCTGTTGGCCGCGATACCGGGCATCAAAGTGGTGACCCCGGCCAACGCAGCGGATGCCAAGGGTCTGCTCACCACGGCGATCCGCGATGATGACCCCGTGATCTTCTGCGAACACAAGGCGCTCTATATGGATGAGTGTGAGGTGCCCGAGGGCGAGTACCTGCTACCTTTCGGTCAGGCGCGCACCGCAGTCGAGGGCTCGGATATCACGATCGTGGGTATGTCTCGCACGGCAGTGATTGCTGAACAAGCCGCTGCCCAGCTGGCGCAAAAAGGTATCAGCGCTGAGGTCATTGACCTGCGCACGCTGTCGCCGCTGGATGAGGGCTCTGTGCTTGAGAGCCTAGCCAAAACCGGGCGTCTGGTGGTGGTGGATGAATCAAACCCCTACTGCAGCATGGCCTCAGAGATCGCGGGGCTGGCGGTGGAGCGTGGTTTCGATACGCTTGATGCGCCCGTTAAGCGGGTGACTTCACCCCACACGCCGGTGCCAGCGACGCCCTGCCTCGAGGCCAACTATGTGCCCAGCGTGGAGCGGGTGATGGCGGCGGTAGAGGAAACACTGTCTTATTAATGAGAATAGAAGAAGCGACTCAGAGATGATCACATTGAAAGATCTGACGTGGCAAATAGTCCTGATGATGGCCGCCGCGGTGTTTGTGCCGCTAACTAATGCGGCGCCTTCCGGTACGGGGGTGCCCACCGACGGGGCGACGACAGAGGCGGCCGATGGGATGGCGCTGTATCAGGAGCATTGTGCTGCCTGTCACGACGGACAGGTCCCGCGCGCGCCGCACATGATCACGTTTTCTACGATGGGTGCTGACACCCTATTAAATGCCATGAATAACGGTGTGATGCGCGCGCAGGCCTCGGCGTTGTCGGCGACGGAGCGCGAGGTGCTGGCGGCTTTTCTGGCCGGAGAAGCCATGGCGCCGCCGAAACCGATTCTGGCCTGCTCGGACCCGATGAGCGAACTCGCCAGTAGCGACGCAACAGCCATGCAGGGCTGGGGTGGTAATGCCGAAAACCACCGGCATAGCGATGGCGCAGGGCTAGACCGTAACAACGTTGATCAGCTCGCACTCAAATGGGTGTTTGCTTATCCAGGCGCGCTGCGCGCACGATCCCAACCTCTGGTGCATGACGGTGTGGTCTTTGTCGGGTCGCAGTCGGGTGACATTTATGCCCTTGATCTGGAGTCAGGATGCGCGCACTGGACCTACGCGGCCGGCGCCGAAGTCCGCAGCAGTCTGTCCCTCGGTCGGGTTCCGGGCCGCGACGATCCGGTGCTCTACATGGGTGATTTCAGCGCAACGGTGCACGCCATCGATGCCAGCGACGGCTCTCTTTTATGGCGCTCATCAGTCGGGGATCATCCCGATGCCACGATCACCGGCTCCCCCAAGCTTCACGAGGGCAGCCTTTATGTGCCTATCTCCTCGTCAGAGTGGGCGACCGCAGCCGATCCCGGCTACGCCTGCTGTACCTTCCAAGGCGGCGTGGTCTCGGTGGATGCGGCATCGGGTGAGCTGAATTGGCGCGCCCATGTGATCGATGAACCCGCATCGGAGACCGGCGAGACGAACCCCTTCGGTGCGGCACGAAAAGGCCCTGCGGGTGCGCCGGTTTGGAACAGCCCGACCATCGATGCCGAGCGTGGCGTGCTTTATGTCGGAACGGGAGAGGCCTACACCTCACCCGCAGCGGATACGAGTGATGCGGTATTGGCGTTTTCGTTGGCCACCGGCGAGCGTCAGTGGGCGAAGCAACTGCTGGGGGGAGATGCCTGGAATATGGCGTGTTTCATTGGCGAGGCAGCCAACTGCCCGGAAGAAGACGGCCCTGATTTGGACATCGGTGCCTCGACAGTACTGTGGTCCGGCGCCGATCGCGATTACTTGCTGGTGGGTCAGAAGAGTGGCGACGTTTACGCCCTCGACCCTGATCAAGGTGGCGCTATTGTCTGGCACAACAAAGTCGGCCGTGGTGGGTTCCTTGGAGGTGTCCACTGGGGCATGTCGGCAAATGACGATTCGCTGTTTGTCCCAATCGCTGACACCACGATAACCGGCCGTTTCACCGGGCCGGTTTCTCCCG
>CBFHIW010000080.1:0-6934 GCA_965656065.1 Luminiphilus sp.
ATGGTGGCCTCGATGGAGCGCGCCGGGCTCAATTTCATCGGACCGTGCTCCCGCACGGTAAGACAGGCGGGCCTCAAAGATGAAGCCAAGCGGACTGCACTGAAGGCCGGCGTCTCGGCCACCCCGGGCATTGATAACGGCACCACCTTAACGCTGCTGAAAAAGCATTCTGATCCAGCGGCGCTGATGGCGCTCATCACAGAGCACGGCCTTGAGCTCGAAGGCGAGGCGCCCGCAGATGACTTGGAGGCGTTGGCTGAGGCGGTGCTGACCGCGAGTTATCGCAAGGGTATCGACCTCTACACCATCGACGAACTCAGCGAGACGCTGACCGAGGCGGTGCTGAAGATGAGCGAGCAGTATCCGCAAAACCGGGTACGCCTGAAGGCCATTGGCGGCGGTGGCGGCAAGGGGCAACGCATCGTGCCGCTGGGTCAGGCCGAGCGCACACCAGAGCTGGTTCGCGAAATTCTTAATGAGGTAAAGGCCACCGGCGTTGGTGACAACAAGAACGTCCTTGTCGAGCTCAATATTGAAACGACCCGACATCAAGAGATTCAGGTGATCGGAAATGGCGACTGGTGCATCACGCTGGGTGGCAGAGATTGCTCTCTGCAGATGCACGAGCAGAAACTGCTCGAGGTGTCGGTGACGCGTGAGTCGCTTCAGGCGGCTGAGAGCCGTGCGACACAAGCTGGAGCTGCCGATGAAGCCGCGGTGCTGGCTCAGGACGTCAAGACGCTTGACGCGATGGAGGCCGAAGCGGCACGTTTCGGAGAGGCCGTTGGGCTCGACTCGGTGTCGACCTTTGAGTGTATTGTCGATCGTGACCAGCACTTCTTTATGGAGATGAATACCCGAATTCAGGTAGAGCATCGCGTCTCCGAGCTCTGCTATGCCATGCGTTTTGCCAATCCCGATGATGCGGACGATACCTTCGTCGTGGAGTCCCTGGTCGAGGCCATGGTATTGCTGGCTGCACATGGCGAGAAGCTGCCCAAGCCCGAGCGCATCCCGCGACTGCCGGACTCTCTTGAGGCGCGGCTCAATGCCACCAATGATGCACTTCAGCCTAGCGCTGGCGGCATTGTTGAATTCTGGTCTGATCCTATCGAGGGCGAGATCCGCGACGATCAGGGCATCAGTCTGCATAACCCGGATACCGATGTGTTCATGGAGTACACGCTGGCGGGGGCCTATGACTCCAATATTGCGCTCCTCCTGACGGTGGGTGACAGCCGCGAGTCGGCCTATGAGCACATGGCAGAGGTTCTGAGGGCCAGCCGCCTGCGAGGTAAGGATTTGGCGACCAACCTTGCTTTCCATTACGGACTAGTGCACTGGTTCCTTGGCCGGACGGTAAACGCACGCCCCACCACGCAATTCATCGTGCCGTATCTGACCGCCGTGGGCGAATTGGCTCAAGAGACGGGTCGCGTCGATGTGGATGTGGCCTGGCGGCAGCTGTGCGCTGCGCGAGTGCAGGCATCAGATGCTGATCAGGGTGCGCTGCAAAAAGTGCTCTCTGCCAAGGAGAGTCTGTTGCTCCGCCCGATCAAGCAGTTAATGGCCTCACCGCATCTGCTATCGGGTTGGCTGAGCCTTCACCAGGACGCGTTCCGATTTGAAGATGGCCATTTCTCCTGGGCGGAGAACCCGATCGAGGTCCTCGCCGACACCTATCACTTCTTGAGGCTGGATTGGAACGACGCCTTGCCAGCGGCCAATATGATTTGGGACCACGACCACGCGATTCTCTCGGATGCAGAAGATTTTTATAACGAAGTCGGCACGCGGTTCGATACTGACGACTGGGCCGCTATCAGCGAGTTGTTGGCGGGGTCGGCGCCTGATGGCATCGAAGTATCTGAATGGTCAGCGATCCAGGCGGCACATCGTGGCTATCAGGCGGGCGCAGAGATTCTAGAACTGTTGCCGGCAATGGCGCGATTCACGGGCTTTTATGATCTAACTATCAATGCCGATATGACCATCCATCTGCCTGAGCGCCTGTTGGATGAAGCGCATCAGAAAGCGATGGCTAAGGCCCTCGCCCCGCCGCCGATCGCTAAGTCTGACGAGATCGTCGCGGAGAGTGGCGGGATGTTCTACGGCCGCGAGGCGCCCGAGGCCCCGCTTTACGTTGAGTCCGGCCAGCATTTTGAGGCAGGAGAACCGCTGTACATTGTTGAAGTGATGAAAATGTTCAACAAAGTGGTGGCGCCGTTTGCGGGCACTGTCGACGAGGTTCTGATCGAGGGAGACGGTGTGATCATTGCGAAAGGGCAGCCGCTCTTTAAGGTCACGCCGGACGAGAAGGTTGAAGTGCTCTCTGATAGCGAGATGGCGGCCCTGCGACGCGAGCACACCACTGAGCTCGTCAAGCTGTTCATCTAAAACACCACAGGATTTGTAAGAGGCAGACTGTTCATGATTACTGCATTGGACCATATTGCGATCGCCGTACCGGATCTTGAGGGCGCGATCGCGCGTTTTCTCGAGGATTTCGGACTTCAGCATGACGGGAACGAAGTGGTGGAGGCGGCCCAGACCACGACGGCGTTTTTTAGCGTACCCGAGACGCACATAGAACTGGTCCATCCGTTGGACGGTGCCGGGCCCATTGCAGGTTATCTTGAGAAGCGTGGTGGTGGGCTGCATCACCTGTGCTTCCGCACTGATGACATTGATGCCGATGTCGAGCGGCTGCGTGCCAAGGGCTACCAGTTCACCAGCGATGCGCCGACACCGGGTGCGCACGGCTCACGCGTCATTTTTATCCATCCGAAGAGCTGTGATGGTGTGCTGATTGAGCTGTCCCAGCCCGCGGAGTCGCACGCATGAGTGTTTATGATTCAGATGCCGCTAACTTATCGGCGTGGGCCGCGCTGGTTGAAAAGCAGAGCAAAGGCCTGAAGCCCGACGACTTTACCTGGCACACCCCGGAGGGTATCCCGCTCAAGACCCTGTACACCGCTGAAGATCTTGAGTCTCTGCCTTACACCAACACCATGCCGGGCATGGCACCCTATATCAGAGGGCCGCAGGCCACTATGTATGCGGGGCGACGCTGGACGATTCGCCAGTATGCGGGCTTCTCGACCGCGGAAGCGTCTAACGCCTTTTATCGGAAATCACTTGCCGCCGGCGGGCAGGGCATCTCGGTGGCATTCGATCTCGCAACACACCGCGGTTACGACTCCGATCATCCCCGGGTGTCAGGGGACGTCGGCAAGGCGGGTGTGGCTGTAGATTCTGTCGAGGACATGAAGATCCTCTTTGACGGCATACCGCTTGATCAGGTTTCGGTATCGATGACGATGAACGGCGCCGTTTTGCCGGTGTTGGCGGGATATATCGTCGCCGCGGAAGAACAGGGGGTCGATCAGTCAGCGCTCTCCGGCACGATCCAGAATGACATCCTCAAAGAGTTCATGGTGCGCAACACCTATATCTACCCGCCGGGCCCCAGCATGCGGATCATTGGGGACATCATCGCCTACTGCTCGTCCAATTTACCCAAATTCAACACGATCTCGATCTCGGGTTATCACATGCAAGAAGCCGGAGCGAACGCCGCACTGGAGCTCGCCTATACCCTCGCCGATGGTAAGGAGTACATTCAAACCGCGATTGCTGCTGGCCTCAAGATTGATGATTTTGCACCCCGCCTGAGTTTTTTCTGGGGCATCGGCATGAATTTCTATATGGAAATTGCCAAGATGCGCGCGGCGAGATTGCTGTGGGCGGAAATCGTCAACGCCTTTG
Organism: Luminiphilus sp.; assembly: GCA_965656065.1. Classification (GTDB taxonomy): domain Bacteria; phylum Pseudomonadota; class Gammaproteobacteria; order Pseudomonadales; family Halieaceae; genus Luminiphilus. The sequence goes on from CBFHIW010000080.1 coordinate 3,769, forward strand.
GCCCGACCAATCCCAAAAGCGGCATGTTGCGAACCCACTGCCAGACGTCGGGCTGGTCGCTGACCGAGCAGGACCCCTACAACAACATCGTGCGCACGACGATTGAGGCGATGGCGGCGGTGTTTGGTGGCACCCAGTCTCTGCATACCAATGCGCTCGACGAGGCGATTGCGCTGCCGTCTGACTTTGCTGCCAGAATCGCGAGGAACACGCAGCTGATCCTGCAAGAAGAAACCGGTATCGGGCAGGTGGTGGATCCCTGGGGCGGCTCCTACATGATGGAAACCCTCACCAACGATATGGCCGCGAAGGCCCGCGAGTTGATTGCCGAGATCGACGAGCTGGGCGGTATGGCCAAGGCGATCGAGAGCGGCATTCCCAAACTGCGGATCGAAGAAGCCGCAGCGAAAAAGCAAGCGCGCATAGACCGCGGCGAGGATGTGATTGTTGGTGTGAACAAGTTTCAGATCGATGAACAGGATGCGGTAGACATTCTTGAGATCGATAACGAGCAGGTGCGGGACTCACAGCTCGCTCGATTGGCGAGTATTCGTGAGGCCCGAGATGACGCAGCGGTTGAGGCCGCATTGAATGCGCTGACCCAGGCTGCGGAGTCGGGTGAAGGTAATCTGCTTGGGCTGGCGGTTGAAGCGACGCGTTGCCGGGCAACGGTCGGTGAAATTTCCGATGCCCTCGAGAAGGTGTATGGACGCTTCGTGGCCAATGCGCAGACCGTATCGGGGGTGTATGGTGCGGCGTATGCAGAAGATGCCAACTGGGAGGGCATCTCCGTGGATATTGATTCCTTTGTCGAGCGGCACGGCCGCAGGCCTCGCATGTTGGTCGCCAAAATGGGCCAGGATGGTCACGATCGTGGCGCCAAGGTAGTCGCCACCGCCTTCGCGGATGTCGGCTTCGACGTCGATCTATCACCGATGTTCTCCACCCCTGAAGAAGTTGCCAAGCAGGCCATCGAGAACGATGTGCACGTTGTGGGCGCCTCGAGCCTTGCTGCCGGTCACAAGACGCTGGTGCCGCAACTCATTGAGGCACTGCGTGAGCAGGGCGCCGACGACGTGATCGTGATCGCGGGCGGTGTGATTCCGCAACAGGATTATGGATTCCTTGAGGAGAAGGGCGTGGCGCTCATTTTTGGGCCGGGCACCCCCATCCCCGAGGCCGCTCGCAAGGTCCTCGATGCCATCAACGCCAACAGCTGAGGCGATCCTAGCGGGTGACCGCCGCGCGCTGGCGAAAGCCATCACATTGGTCGAGAGTCAGCGTGACGCTGATCGGGACGCTACACAGGCGCTGCTACGGGACCTTTTGCCCCATACCGGGAAGAGTATTCGTGTTGGCATCACGGGTGTACCTGGGGTCGGGAAATCGACGTTTATAGAGACCTTTGGTCAGCATGTCATCGGTCAAGGACACCGCCTGGCGGTATTGGCGGTCGATCCGAGCTCTCCCGTTGCCGGAGGCTCGATTCTCGGTGATAAAACCCGCATGGAAATGCTGTCGCGGGAAGAGGGTGCTTATATCAGACCGTCTCCTGCCGGCGGTGCGCTGGGCGGGGTCGCATTTAAAACACGTGAATCATTGCTATTGTGCGAGGCGGCGGGTTACGACGTGATCTTGATAGAGACCGTCGGTGTGGGTCAATCCGAGCACCAGGTCGCCGGGATGGTCGATTTCTTTCTATTGCTGATGCTGCCGGGGGGCGGCGATGAGCTCCAGGGCATCAAGAAAGGCATTCTCGAGCTGGCTGATGCTATTGTCGTGAACAAAGCGGACGGTGCCAGCGAGGCGCTGGCGCGGACCACGCAACAGCATTATCGCGGTGCGATGTCGCTGTTGAGCCACGAGGGCTTCTGGGAACCCCGAACGATGACCTGCTCGGCGCTCCACGGACAGGGCATTGAAGCAGTGTGGGAGACGATTCAAGAGTACGCCGAGGCTGCCCGCGATCAGGGTGCCTTTGATTCGGCGCGGGCGACCCAGAACCTCGCCTGGATGCGCCAGCTTATCGACGAGTTGTTGCGAAATAATCTGGCGCGTCACCCCAAGGTCAGAGAAGCCATGCCAGCGCTGGAAGACGCGGTGCGAGCGGCAGAGCAAACCCCGCTGAGCGCGGCGCAGGCGATATTGGCACTCTCCAGAGAGTCCGTCTGAGATGGCAAAAAGAGGCTCTTTTCTCCGGGTCTCGCTTCAGTTCCCCATCACGTAGTGATGTCTTTCAGCAACAGATATTTGACCGAGCTGCAGCCGTTATATCGGGCGGCGGCTGTGCGCCAGATTGACCGCAAGACCTACAGAGCGCTTGGTATCTCTGAGTATGCGCTGATGTGTCGGGCGGGGGAGGCCGCGTTTCATGAGTTGCTCAGTCAGTGGCCCGAAGCCCGGCGTATTCTCGTCTTGTGCGGCACTGGTAACAATGGCGGAGACGGATGGGTTCTGGCCAGGCTGGCCGCTACCGCAGGGTTTGAATGCCGGGTCGCGTTATTCGGGGACGCCGCCCGCATAGCGGGTGCGGCACGAATGGCCTACGACGCATGGTGCGAAAACAATAGGGAGGCGCACGGTAACGCGGAGGCCTTGAATGCAGGCGACCTAGAGATTGGCGCCTGTGACATCGTGATCGATGCGCTCACGGGCATTGGTCTTATTGGTCCTGCGCGCGCCGCTTTCCTGGAGCTGATAACGCTGGTCAACGCCAGTCCATTACCGGTGCTATCGCTGGATGTGCCCAGTGGTGTCGATGCGGATACCGGATCCGTCATTGGCTCGGCTATTCATGCGACAACAACGATGACATTTATCGCCCATAAACCCGGTCTGCTCACGGGCGCCGCGCTGAATCATGTTGGGCAGCTGGTATTGGCTGATCTCGGCGCACCGAGTGCTGTGTTTGAGTCAGTGCCTACCGATGGCTATCGGATATCGGCTGGTGCGGCGCAAGGCTTAGCCGCTCGATCAACGACCGCGCACAAGGGACACTTCGGTCATGTGCTGGTGATTGGTGGTAACCGGGGGATGGGGGGCGCAGCACTGCTGGCCGCCGGCGCCGCGTTGCGATCTGGCGCGGGTCTGGTGTCGCTAGCCACGCGCTCGGAGCATGTCTCGGCGGCGCTCACCCGGCACCCCGAACTCATGGTCATGGGTCTCG
>CBFHIW010000081.1:0-6203 GCA_965656065.1 Luminiphilus sp.
TTGGCCCACCGATGGCGTCAAGGGCCTATGGGCTTACGAGCCTCCCCGTGAGACCAAACTAAGCATGGAGCAGTTGCCAATTGTTTGGGAAGCTGTTTTGCCTGACCACTGGGGTAGCTGGCTCCGCTTCGCCCTGCTCACGGGGATGCGGAAATCTGAAACGAAGCGAGCGTTTGTTCAAGGCCATGAACTCGTGGTCGAAAACACCAAAAACCACTCCAACTTGCGGCTACCGATGACTGATGCGATTGAGGCGTGCTTTTTTGATTACTCGCATATCAGTTGCTTCAAGCCGCTCACCAAGCACTTGTTGGCTGAAACAGAGATTCGCGCCACGCCACATGATCTGAGACGGACATTCGCGAACGTTGCGAGGATCGCAGGGGTACAGCAAAACACCTTGTCTTGGCTGATGAATCATCGATCAAGCCGGAGCGATCAGACATCCAGCTATCAGGGGAGGCCAGAGATTTTCGTGCTGAGAGAGGCGCTGTTAGCCATAGAAGAGGTTTATCGGCGTGCAGGGTGCAGAATGTGAGTCATTGAGAAATGACGCGCCGAGGCTCAAATTACAGTTATCCACAGAGAGATCAAAGACTTAGCACGGCATGCTGTACGTGCATACAGTGGTTTGAGGTGAGGTAATTAGAGGCTAGAAGGTCGGCCAAGGGTAGCGGCAACTACCCCGACCTCGATGAAGAGCAATGAACCCAAATCACCGTCCTGCGATTGTAGGGCGATCGCAGAGGCATTATCAATGAAATTGTTTTCCCGAAAATACCCCAACCTTCCGCGCTTTCTCAGCCAACAGCAGTACGCACAGCTAGTTGGCCTGTCTACCAAGGCGATCCACAACCGCGTTTACAAAGGCACCCAGAAAGGTGTTGTCAGAGAATCCAGCAGGGTTCTCATCGACATTGACGTGGCTTTGGAAGATGGGGGGCGGGGCAATGAGTGAGCCATTAATTTCCGACGGCTGTATCTCGCTGCCAGATTCCCCTCCGCCGTGTAGACAAATGCTGTCTTTTGAAGGCTTCGTCTCAAACAAAACAGCGCAAAGCCAGCCGGTAGAGGCAAAAATCCCCAGCTATCAGTTGCGTGGCAACAGCGAGTACGGCTGTCCCACCTGCCACCGCGTTTTTTCGTCTGAGCTGGCTTTTGATCTTCACCGAGTGGGTGAGTATTCCGAGAGCCGTAACTGCGCTGAAAACCTCCCCTCGGTGGGTCTGGAGCTTGATTCCAGAGGTAGGTGGAGGGCTGTGAGGTGAGTGAACGACAAAAGGGAATCAACTTCTTCCGCAAGCATCACATGAACGACTGGGCGGCAATGACCCGTCGAAAGGGCTGTTCGTTTACTGATGAGGGTGTATTGCTGAATGCGATTGATCTTTATTGGAAGCAAGGATGTGAAGGTTTGCCCGCTACCCCAGAGGGTTTGGCGAACGCTATCGGATGTACAGAGCAAGAAGCGGCGTCGATGCTAGAAAACACCACTGACTATGACGTAGACGATGACTTAATCCACTGGGAGACGGTGAAAGAGTCTTATGGAAAAGCTTTGGCGACGAGCGAGAAGGCCAGAGCGGCTGGTGTTGCTAGCGGTAAGGCACGAAGGAACATTCGTTCAGCGAATGATGAACAAACGATGAACCAGCCATTAACCACTAACCAGAAACCATTAACCAGAAACCATTAACCACTAACCCAGAATGTGTATCCGCAGTGGGGGAGGCCATTCCGTTCAAAGCGGCCAAACAGATTCGCGAATGACGATTCTGCCTGTTTTGCGCGAGGGGATACCGCTGGAACTACAACGTCAAGACCGCTGGGTGCTTTGGCAATCACAGCCTCGTGGAGATGGGCTGGCGAAGGTGCCGGTGCGGCCAAACAAGCGATTTGGTCAATAACCCTGACCACTGGTCGGACTTTGAGAGCGTATGGGGTGCCTATCAGTCGGGCGGATTCAGCGGTCTGGGTTTCTGCCTCGCGGGCGACGGATTGGTGTTTGTTGACTACGACGACAGTGCTGGCGAACGACTCGAGTCGTCTGATCTGCACGATTTTGAGGTCAGGGGTTGGACTGAGCGCAGTCCCAGCGGTAACGGGTTTCATACCGTGGTGATCGCGAGAAAACCCGTTGTGGAGTGTCGGTTTAAGCCTCAGAACTCCAAGATCAAAGAAATCGAGGTGTATGACCGTGATCCCTACTTCACCGTGACGGGGCATACGGTCGGCGAGTGTGATGAGCTATGGGAGAATCAGGTTGATATTGATCGGCTCTGCAAGACTTTCCCTCAACGACACCAATCCCTTCGTATCGTGACTGAGTCAACGATTCCGGATGAGCAAATCTGGGAGAAGATGATGTCCAGTTCTCAGGCGAGAAAAATACTCGGGCTATGGTCAGGAGAGGGTGTCACAGACCATTCCGCGGCAGACTTAGCATTGATGAATCACCTCGCATATTGGACGGACAACGATCCGGTAGCGATGGAGAGGCTGTTTGGGATGTCGGCCTTGGGCCAGCGGGAAAAATGGCGGGATCGCTCCGATTACCGGCGGAGAACGATTGATAGGGCGTTGCTAGGATGTGGGTCTTCAAAATTCTGTGCCTAGCGAGAGCGGATGCCTGTGACCGGACAATGCAACTAGCCCCTCAATCGAAATCCATCACGTCTGGATGTCAGAGACGGCAACACCATCCGACTGCTAATCTCCAGACAGGAGCCCCAAGCGTAGCGGCTACCGCGACATAACTTGCCAAACACCTAAGGCCCGTGATCCATGGTCTCTTTCTCCAAATTTTAACATCTACGTCATTCATCCTTAACGGATGAGTGGCACCGTGGTGGTCCGGAAGAAAAGTGCTTACATGTTCAGGATCCTCTCGGAGACTTTCTCGAATGGCAAAAGATCGCGACGCCCAATACGGAATTTCCCGCATTGATGACGACATTCATCACACCCATGCCTGGCGCGTCAGTCTGCGGCGCCGAGGAAAGACTCACGTAAAGAATTTCCCGGACAAGAAACACGGTGGCATTCGTGAGGCGCTCAGAGCGGCTCGGGCTTACCGGGACCAGTTGCTCAAAAAGCACCCGCCAACCACGCGCAAGGAATTCTCTAGTGCTCGTCGTCGTAACAATCGGTCAGGCATCACCGGGGTTTATCGGTATGCGAAAAAGTATCGTCTGAAAGATGGCCGGGAGAAAGAGACTTGGTATTGGGAAGCACACTGGCCTACCACCACCGGCCAGTCAGAAAGCGTCAATTTTTCGGTTAACCGCTACGGTGAGGACCTTGCCCGGCGCCTGGCAATTCGCGCTCGAGAGAGCGGGCTTACGCAGGTGGAGGGCATTTTCTGGGCCTCGGAGCGAGCTGAGAACACGAGCCAGTCAGATAAACTGTCACGCGACCTGCCCCGTGCCTCTGAGGGCCGCGTCGCTTAGCCGGTAGCTCCGGGTCGCGGCAGCCGAGGCAAGCGGGCATCGGAAGTGTGGATGCCCGCGCCGGGATTGGTCTTGAAAGGTTCGCCGGTCTCGTCGTTGTAGTGGGCAAAACCGGCGATCCAGCCCTCGTCGAGACGGTCGAACCAGGTTAGGGAGCCCGCGTCCATGAGTCTGAGACTGTGGCTGCCCGTACGCGCCATGCTGGCGCTGTCGAAGATCTCCACGGAACTCGCCATCGGCACATCTGGATGATTGCAATTGGCACGACAAATATCGGACAACACGCAGCCTTCATCTAAACGTAAGAAATATGAAGCTAGATTGACATCTCCATCTGTTCCTCTAAGCCGCGCGAGTATTACATCGCGTCAATGCGGTGCGAAACCCACTCAACAGAAGGTACAGACCTATGTTTAAACCGTCCGCCATTGCCGCCGCCGTTTCCCTGGCGTTGGCCCCCACAGCGTTTGCACAAAATAACCCTGACGATCTCGAGGTGGTCATCGTGACAGCAGAGCGCGTTGAGAAATCCATACTTGATGTCACCACCACGACCAATGTGCTCTCCGAGGCGTTTCTCGAGCGCGAGAATATCCGCGAGCTTAACCAAGTCGCTAACTTCATCCCCAATATGCTGGTTCAAGAACAGGCCGTTGGTGGCCAGAGTTTTACCATTCGCGGCATCGGCAATGAGGATGGAGAGCAGAAGCTCGGTTCATTTTTTAATGGTTTGAACGTAACCGATCGCAACTTCTCAGGTCAGTTTCTGCACGATATCCAGCGCGTGGAAGTGTTGAAAGGACCACAGCCTACAGCGTTTGGTTCTTTTGCGGTGAATGGCGCCGTTAATATCGTGTCGAACACCGCTCGCTTTGACGAGCAGACCTTTGAAATTGGCGCGGGCGTGGGTTCTTTTAACGAATACCGCATTAATGGCGTTGCCAACCTGCCAGTCACTGATTGGCTAGCGTTTCGTCTAGCGGCGTTCAGCGTCGATAAAGACGGCTATAGCGATAATGTATCGGGGGAAAATCAGAACGCACGGGTGGGTACCAATCTGCGCTTTACCACCTCAGTGAAGACCGAGAATTTCCGCGGTGACTTCATCATTGCCCTCGAGGACAACGACGGCCCAGGTATTGGTTTCAACAGCAAGTACTACCGCACCGATGGTGGTATTGCGGATGCCGGTTCTGACTTGGACTTTGGTCCTACTAATACGGTGATTGACCGTGAGATCGCCCTGTATCAATTAAAGACACAGTTTGACGTGACCAGCAATTTATCGGTGGCCTACAACGCTTACTACAACGAGGGAGACTTGTACGAGTACTTCGACGTCGATGGCGCGGCAATCCAACTCGACGAGCGTGATTACAACTACGAGTCAAGTCAAACTGGCCATGAGCTCTTCATCCTTTGGAACAGTGATCGAGTTAATGCCCGCATTGGTTACAACTATTTCGATTACGATTCCCACTACACTAGCTACACTCTCTACACCAACTTTCAGACGTATGTCGCGCGCGAAATTGCCAACGCCGTTATTGTACAGCCCACGGGATACGAGACTCTGAGCGATGATAATACTTACCCTGCGGATTACCCTCTTCAGGCATTGCGTCAACAAACCGCCCAATACGTGCTGAATAATCCGGCCACCGTGAACCCAGCCGATGGCCAACCCGTGCCCAATGCGCTGACCACATTGGTAGATTTCACCGGTCTTATTCCTGAAAACAAAAACGAAACGCGGGGTCTCTTCGCCAGTGCTGATGTGCGTATCACCGATAAGCTCACCGTAAACGTCGGTGTCCGCGACGAGGAGACCGAGGCCAACGGTAACCCCGACGATACGTCGGACCCCCTTTGGAAGTTTGGCGTTAATTATTCGGTGAATGATGAGCTGAGTGTTTACTACACCTTCGGTCAAGGCCGTACGCCGCCGCTCAACGCAATTGTGGTTAATCCCGATGTGGAACGCGAAACGGTTGATAGCAACGACGTAGGCTTTTACTGGGTGAGCGGTAATTTCCAGCTACAGGGGGCCTACTTCACATTTGATTACGAGAATCTCGTGGTATCGGTGACCGACTCGCAAACGGGTTTAACGACTACAGCGAATGCTGAGACCACGAGCGTTTCGGGCTTCGAATTGCAGGGTGAATTTACTATCAACGAACAGTTTGGCGTCTACGGCAGCTTTGGCTCGAACGATGCCGAGTATGGCGCTACCACTGATGGTGGTTTTGTCGCCAACTATGCGGGTAATCAGTTCCGATATTCCCCTGAATTCACCTACACCTTAGGTGGGCGCATGCGGTGGAATGATCTCAGCGCGGTGCTGAGCTGGACGTACATGGATGATGTTTATTTTGAGCCATCGAATGACTCTGATACGTTACAAGGGGGTTTTGGTCTCCTCAATTTGAGTCTGGAGTATCAATTGAGTGAGGCTGTTCAGCTGGGCCTCTATGGTAAAAACATTCTTGATGAGGAATACCTGATCGATTCAGGTAACTTCGGTGGCAGTGACGGTCAACCCACGCTGATTCAAGGCACACCGGCGAGCTGGTTGGCCACGGTGCGGTATCGATTCTAAGCGCATCGAAATAGAGAGCATAAGCCCGGCCTCGGCCGGGCTTTTTTGTGCTCTGCCTGGTATCTGTGTGAACAATCCCCTTTTGGCTGGGGCATATCGCGCGGATTGAATGTTCATGCGTATGTAACATTTATTATGTATATTGTGATACA
>CBFHIW010000082.1:0-6166 GCA_965656065.1 Luminiphilus sp.
CACCCGCTTGGGGCCGTCAGCAATATCACCCTTGCTACGGACGTGCTCTGCCTGACGCCGCACGTTTTCGAAACACCCAGTAGGGTGGGTGGTCGTGCATAAAAAGCCGCGGACTTTGGGCTGAATCACCATGGCAGGGGCTCCAGAAAAACGAGCGCAAAGTCTAGCATGCAGGGGGGAATTCGTAGCACACTCGGCGGCGCGCACAGTGCGAATGATCTGCGCTGTCCGCGTCATAACATTGAGCTGGATCAGAGAATCTGGCGCCACGAAAATTGCCTTGGGAGACAATAATGCAAATCGAAACCGCCATCCTCGCACCCGCCGCAGTCCTTGCCGGCTGGACCATGATTGTTTTTCTCTGGCTGCTGGCCAGACGGCTACCCGCCTTTGCCGCCGCCGGGGTCAAATTAGGGGAGATGCCAGCCGGGGCGCGCGGCGGCGATGGCGAGGCGCAAATGCCCGCCAAGGCCAACTGGATCTCACACAACTACTCGCACCTGATGGAGCAGCCCACGGTCTTTTATCCCGTCGTGATCATGCTCGCGTTAATGGGCGATAACTCCGCTCTCAGCGTGAATCTCGCCTGGGGCTATGCCGGCATTCGGGTGCTGCACAGTCTGTGGCAAGCCAATGTGAATACGATTCCGGTGCGCTTTGCGCTGTTTGCCCTATCGAGCCTGTGCCTGATTACCCTCGCGGCCAGGGCCGTGATGCAAGCGCTGTAAGGATCGCGGGGCGCGCCCCGCGCCCCTCTTTCGCTCACTGGGTCCATCTTTTTAGATCATCGGGCGTATCGATATCGGCCACGTAATGGAGATTGTCAGTCTGCCACTCCAGTAGCCAGTCCGGGCGCTGGTGACGCCATGCGCCGCTGCCAAAATCACCCTCGCCTCGCGCTATTTTCAAAGCGACCCGCCGGCTGAATAGCACGGGGTTCCCGGGGCGTGCGCCGACCATGGGCCCGACAAACTCAATCGCGGCGTCGGCGTGTTTATAAGCACCGATGAGGGATATCAGGTCTTGTCGTGTTAGCGCCGGCATATCGACGGGTAGCACCATCACGGCATCGACTTCCTGCGAGAGGCTTGCCACGCCGAGTCGCAGAGAATCCGACTGGGAGTGATCCCCCATCGGCTGCGTCACCTCAACGAGACAGCTTCCGTTAAACAACGAATCCGCTTGCGCCAAAAGCGGCGAGATTTCAGACTGATAGTGACCTGTCACGACGACCACCTCGTCGACACCGGCGTTGCTCAAGACGCGAAGGCCGCGAAGCATCAGCGGCTCTCCCTCAATCTCAATCGCCCCCTTTGCGCGGCCGCCCAGCCGGGCGCCCTCTCCGGCCGCAAGTAATACCGCACCAATGCGCAGTCGCCCGGTCTTGCAATCACCGGGCTCGCAGCAGACTTCCCCAGTCACAGTCGCGCCTCGGTCATCTCAAGGCCACCAGACTGACCCACCCTGTGCGGTAAACACATTGCTTGAATCTGTACCAATGCATGCACATGAACATTACGCTGACTCACAACAAGCTCACATCACCATGCGTTTCACGTCACCCAGCAAACTGGTGAGCTCGGTCAGAAAGCGGCCACCGTCGCCGCCGTTAACAACGCGATGATCATAGGATAGCGCGAGCGGCAGTAGCGTTTGCGGTCGGAATACCTCGCCATCCCAGACCGGCTGCACGGCAGCCCGACCCACGCCAAGGATCGCCACCTCGGGCGCATTGATAATCGGGGTGAAACCCCTGCCACCAATGGCGCCGAGGCTACTCACGGTGAATACGCCACCCTGCATGTCATCGGGTCTGAGCTGTTTATCTCGCGCGCGCTCCGCCAACGCTGCAGTTTCGGCTGCCAGTTCCCAGATCGACTTTTTATCGACATCGCGCAGCACGGGCACCACGAGGCCCGCCGGCGTATCGACCGCCATGCCGATGTGGCAGTAGTGCTTCATCACCAGCGCTTCACCGCCATCGGCTAGGGATGACTTCAACTTCGGATGCTCGCGCAGCGCGACCGCACAGGCTTTCAGGATGAAGGGTAAAGGTGTCAAGCGCACGCCCCGATCCGCCGCCTCGCTTTTCAGCTCTTTGCGAAAGCGCTCCATATCGCTGATATCAGCATCATCAAACTGCGTCACATGCGGGATATTCAGCCAGGAGCGCACCATGTTGTTGGCGGTGACCTTGTCGATCCGGCTTCGCGCGGTTTTCTCAATGGCACCAAAACGCGCATAGTCCTGCTCGGGAATCGCGGGCAAGCCCGCCCCATTTGACGACGGTTCGGCGGCGAGGGCCTGCGCCACATGCTGCTGCAGGTCTTCCTTGAGGATCCTCCCCCGGGCGCCCGTGCCCTTTACCTGCGAGAGCGTTACACCGAATTCACGGGCAAGCTTGCGCACCGCGGGCCCCGCATAGACCGTGTCAAGATCTCCCGCCGTGGCTGATGCTCCTGGCTTAAACGACGCAGACGAACCCGTTTGAGCCTGAGGAGAGGGCGCGTCGCTAGCGGCTACCGCAGGCGAGGCTGTCACCGCACGGACTTGCACAGCCTCTTCGTGCTCTTCACCTACTGGCTGTGATTTGGGTTGCGCCGCACTTGAGCCACCATCGGACTCGGGTGAAGCCGCAAGAGCATCGTCGACGGCGAGCCTGGCAATCACCGCGCCCTCCTTCACCGTGGTACCGGTTTCCATCAACCACTCAGTCACGGTGCCGGCGGCTGGGGCTGGGACTTCCATCGACGCCTTGTCGGATTCGAGCAGCACTAGCGAATCACCCTCTTCAACCTGACCACCAACAGGAACCAGCAGCTCGACCAAGTCCGCGCCCTCGTCACTCCCGAGATCGGGAATCACGACGTCGATCACCGTTGCGGCATCTTCAAGCCCGCTCGCTGAAGTGGACGCCGGGGCTGATGGGGCAGCGGCAGGATCCTGCCCTTGACCCGCCGCGCCCTCCGCTGACATCTCGGAAGCCTTAGTCCGCTCAGAAGCCTCCTGATCATCTTGTGAGGACGCATCAACAACTTCCTGTTCTGCAGCGGCTGGCGCGTCGTCAGCGCCTGCAGCGCCAGACTCGGCGGCCAAGGCCAAAATCACGTCGCCCTCGGATACCGAGTCACCCACCGCCACGCGCAATTCACTGACCACCCCTGCAACAGGCGCGGGAATTTCCATGGAGGCCTTGTCGGATTCAACCACTACCAAGCTCTGCTCTACATCGATGGCCTCGCCGGGCGACACCAGCACTTCGACCACCTCTGCACCCTCTGCGCCACCGATGTCCGGGACTTTGATCAGTTCGTCTGCCATATCCGATCTCCTGTCCTGCGCTCAGAGACGCATCGGGTTGGGTTTGTCGGCGTTGATCTCCAGCTCGGAGATCGCCCGCTCAACGATGCTGACATCCAGCTCGCCCTCATCCACCAGTGCGGTCAGTGCGGCCAGCACGATGTGTTCTCGACTCACCTCGAAGTGCTGCCGCAATTGCCGACGGGTATCACTACGACCAAAACCGTCCGTGCCGAGCACTGTGAAGCGGCCAGGCACAAATTCGCGGAGCTGTTCCGTGTGAGCTTTCTGGTAGTCGGTCGCCGCGATGAATGGCCCGCTGCTCTCAGAGAGCTGCGCGGTGAGATAAGGAACCCGGGGTGCCTCGGTCGGGTGAAGTCGATTCCAGCGCACGGCATCGCTACCGTCACGGGCCAGTTCGTTCACGCTCGTGAGGCTCCAGATATTTGCAGCGACACCAAAATCTCGCTCGAGCATGTCAGCAGCCGCCTCCACCTCTCGAAGAATCGCACCCGCACCCAGTAACTGGACAGAGGGCCCTGTTGCAGCACTGGAGCGCAGCCGATATACACCGCGCACAATGCCCTCTTCGACGCCTTCCGGCATGTCGGGGTGCACATAGTTCTCGTTCATCGTCGTGATGTAATAGAAGCAGTTCTCGCCCTCCTCAAACATCCGACGCATGCCGTCCTGAATGATCACCGCCAGCTCATAGGCGTAGGCGGGATCGTAGCTGATGCAATTGGGTATGGTCGCCGCGATGAGATGACTGTGGCCGTCCTGATGCTGAAGACCCTCGCCATTCAGCGTGGTGCGGCCTGCGGTGGCGCCGATCAAAAACCCGCGGGCCTGGCTATCACCCGCCGCCCAGGCAAGATCGCCTATGCGCTGAAAGCCGAACATCGAATAGAAGATATAAAACGGCACCATGGGAAAATCGGAGACGCTGTAGGAGGTCGCCGCAGCCAGCCAAGCAGAGAACGCGCCTGCCTCGTTGATGCCCTCCTCGAGAATCTGCCCGGTCTCGGCCTCTTTGTAATAGAGGATGCCGCCTGAATCGTGGGGGGTGTAACGCTGTCCCACCGAGGAGTAAATACCCATCTGCCGGAACATGCCTTCCATGCCAAAGGTGCGCGCTTCATCAGGCACTATCGGGACCACGCGCTCGCCGAGTGTTTTGTCTTTCAACAGCGTCGACAGGATGCGCACGAAGGCCATCGTCGTGCTGATCTGGCGCTTGCCCGAGGTCTTCAGCTGTCCGGAGAACGCGCTTCGGGGCGGTGCCGGCAGTGCATACGATGTTTTCCGGCGCGCGGGAATGTGGCCACCCAATTCAGCCCGCCGCTCGCGCATGTAACGCATCTCCGGGCTATCCTCGGGAGGTCGATAAAAAGGCACCTGCTTGAGATCTTTGTCGCTGATCGGCACACCAAAGCGATCGCGAAATGCCTGCAGGCTCTTCATATCCAGCTTCTTCAGCGAGTGGGTTTCGTTGCTCGCCTCGCCCGCCTCGCTGGTGCCGTATCCTTTTACGGTCATCGCCAGAATGACCGTAGGCCGTTCCACCTCCTCACAGGCGGCCGCGTAAGCGGCGTACACCTTATAAGGGTCATGACCACCCCGATTGAGGTACATGATGTCTTCGTCGCTCAGATCCTTCACCAGCTCCAGCGTCTCGGGATACTTCCCGAAGAAGTGCTCCCGGGTGTAGGCACCCCCATTGAACTTGCAATTCTGTAATTCACCGTCACAGACGTCGTCCATGATTTTCTGCAGCAGGCCAGTCTGATCCCGCTCAATCAGGGGATCCCACTTGCGGCCCCATACCACCTTGATGACATGCCAACCCGCACCGCGAAAAACCCCCTCCAACTCCTGAATGATCTTGCCGTTACCCCGAACCGGTCCGTCGAGGCGCTGCAGGTTACAGTTGATCACGAAGTGCAGATTGCCCAGACGTTCGCGACCGGCCAGCGCAATCGCACCGAGCGATTCCGGCTCGTCACACTCACCGTCTCCCAGAAAACACCAAATTTTCCGGTCGCGATGATCGACCAAGCCACGCTTACTTTGGTACTTCATGACGTGGGCTTGATAAATCGCCTGAATCGGCCCGAGGCCCATCGATACGGTGGGGAACTGCCAGTAATCAGGCATCAACCACGGGTGCGGGTAAGACGATAGGCCCCCACCGCCCACCTCGCGACGAAAGTTCTCCAGCTGCTCTTCACTGATCACGCCCTCAAGGAATGAGCGGGCGTACATACCCGGCGCACTGTGACCCTGGTAGTAGACCAAGTCCCCCGGGTGCCCGTTCGCGGTGCCACGAAAGAAGTGATTCATGCCAACGTCATAAAGCGTCGCACTCGACGAGAAGCTCGAGATGTGCCCACCCAAACCATCTTCGTTATCGTTGGCACGCATCACCATGGCCATCGCATTCCACCGCACCAGCGAACGAATGCGCCGCTCCATGAACAGATCGCCGGGCATAGTGCGCTCGTCTTCAGGGGAAATCGTATTGCGGAAGGGAGTGGTGATCGCGCTGGGCAATGGCACCCGGGAGGATTGTGCGTGCTCGGACAGATGCCTCAGTAACTGACCGGTCGCGGCAGGCCCGTTGAATCGCAAAACGGAGTCTAGGGATTCCGTCCACTCATCGACTTCGATGGCATCTAACTTTTCCACGCTACTCGCCCCCTTTTACCTGCGCTGATAACTAGATAACGCTGTGCTGAACTGTTTGATCGGCCGCTTCGATCGTCGGCGTGGGTCAGCTCAGGTCGCAGGCGTCTTGCACCCAGACCCAGAACCCAGAACCCGGAACCCGGAACCCGGAACCCGGAACCCGGAAACCAGATCCCAG
>CBFHIW010000083.1:0-6050 GCA_965656065.1 Luminiphilus sp.
TTGCACCTCGCCCTTCGGGTCGCCGCCGTACCGCCGGCGCTCCTTCGCAGTCTTGGACTGCTCGGTCAGCCACTCGGCCACTTCTCCAGATTCGTTCAGCTTTCCTCGGACTCTTCGGCAGCGGCTTCCTCGATCCGGTTGAGGATCTCTTCGCGGTGCACAGCCACTTCCTTCGGCGCCTTCACGCCAATGCGAACCTGGTTGCCTTTGACACCGAGCACGGTAATCGTGACATCGTCACCGATCATCAGGGACTCACCGACTCTGCGCGTCAAAATCAACATGGTCCACTTCCTTGTTCCGAGGGGCCCACTCTCCAGTGGGAACCTCTGACTCCTGCACCTCAGTGCGGGATGTTCACTCGATCTCGACTGTATCAAGACCGAACGCAGAATGCAGGCTCCGCACGGCCAGTTCAAGATATTTTTCTTCGATGATCACTGAGATTTTGATCTCCGAGGTACTGATCATCTGAATGTTCACACCCACATCAGCCAATGCCTTGAACATGGTCGCCGCCACCCCCGAGTGTGAACGCATACCGACGCCCACTACCGATACCTTGGCAATATGGTCGTCAGTCAGCACCTCTCCCGCACCCAGCTCGGCAACGATCGGAGTCAAAACAGCCTCGGCTGCTTCCATCTCACTGCGGGCGACAGTGAAGGTGAAGTCCGTCGCATTTTCTCCCCGGTTATTCTGGAGGATGACATCCACTTCAATATTGGCCTCGCCGACGGGGCCTAGAATGCGATAGGCCATGCCCGGGTTGTCGGGCACGCCCACCACGGTCAATTTGGCCTCGTCGCGATTGAAGGCAATCCCGGCAATAACAGGTGCTTCCATGGAGGCATTCTCCTCAGTCGTAATCAGTGTTCCGGGGCCTTCGTCAAAACTGCTTAGCACCCGCAACGGCACTTTATATTTACCTGCAAACTCCACCGAGCGAATCTGCAAAACCTTTGATCCCATGCTCGACATCTCCAGCATTTCCTCAACTGTGATGCGATCCAGTCGCTTCGCCCCGTCCACCATTCTGGGGTCAGTCGTATACACACCGTCTACATCGGTGTAGATCTGGCACTCAGTCGCTGACAGCGCCGCGGCCAATGCCACTGCAGTGGTGTCAGAGCCGCCCCGGCCTAGCGTGGTCACGTTGCCATCCACATCGACACCCTGAAAGCCCGCCACCACGGGCACACCGCCGGCGTCCAGCTCAGATTTCAAGGTATCGAGCTGAATATCCTGAATCCGGGCCTTGTTGTGCGCGCTGTCGGTCAAAATGCCGACCTGATTGCCGCTGTAGGACTTGGCCCTCACCGATCGCTCACCCAGCGCCATGCTTAACAGGGCAGTGGTGACTTTCTCACCTGTGCTCAGTAGCGCGTCCAGTTCACGCGGCGTCGGGTTCGACTGAATCTCCTTTGCAAGCCCGAGCAACCGGTTGGTCTCACCCGACATCGCAGACACCACCACGACCACATCGTGGCCCTCGCTTTTAAAGCGAGCCACTCTGTCAGCGACTGCACCGATCCGCTCTACCGAGCCGACCGAGGTGCCACCGTATTTTTGGACAATGAGCGCCATGGATCACGCAGTGTCTTTACGAAAGGGCGCGTATTTAACACGATTCGACGCTCGGTGAGAACAGGAAGCGGCTGTTGCGCCAACAAATCACCTGACAGATGAGGTGACTCAAACTCACCATTTGCGCAACGGGTGGGCCACGCGAGCCAACATCAACCCAATTGAGTAGCAACCCACTGGGGGACTGATGCAAGCACCGCCGGCAAGGCTGCGACATCGGAACCACCCCCCTGCGCCATATCCGGCCTTCCGCCACCTTTGCCACCGAGCTCACCCGCAAAATGCTTGATCACATCGCCGGCTTTAACCCGATCGGTTGTGTCTGAGGTCACACCCGCCACCAGCGCGATTTTCCCTTCTTCCACCGCAGCAAGCAGGATCACGCCGGTGCCAAGCTTGTTCTTGCACTGATCCAGGGTATCGCGCAACGTCGAGGCGGTAGCGCCTTCGATTTGCGCGGCGAGCACCTTGATACCTTCAACCTCAACCGCGTCCTGCGTCAGGTCACCGCCCGTTGACGTCGCCAGCTTCTGACGCAATCTGGCCGACTCTTTCTCAAGGTCCCTCACTTGGGCCCGCAGTGCCTCGACTTTGCCAGGGGCCGTCTCCGGGGTGGCCTTGAGCGCGCCGCATACCGATTGCATCGTTTGCGACATCGTCGCCACATGCGCGAGCGCCGCTTCACCCGTCACGGCCTCGATGCGTCGCACACCGTTTGCCACGCCCGCTTCTCCGGTAATCCAGAAAAGACCGATGTCACCGGTCCGCGAGACATGCGTGCCACCGCAGAGCTCTACCGAGAAGCGATCAGCGCCCATTGTCAGCACTCTGACTTCGTCGCCATATTTTTCGCCAAAGAGCGCCATGGCACCTGCAGCGATGGCGTCATCCATACTCATCAGTTCGGTCGACACTTCAGCGTTGGCGCGCACCTGATCGTTCACCATGGTAGTGATACGGGCGAGAGTTTCAGCGGATACCGGCTCGCCGTGCGAGAAATCGAAGCGCAGGCGCTGGGAATCGACCAACGAACCTTTCTGCAGAATGTGATCTCCCAACTCCCGTCGCAGTGCTTCGTGAAGAAGGTGCGTCGCAGAGTGGTTAAGGCGTGTCTTATTGCGCAAAGTGGCATCTATCTGGGCATCAACCTTGTCGCCGACCTTGATCGAGCCAGCCGTCACGGCCACATGGTGCAGATGGTGCCCCTGTGCTTTGGTGGTATCGGTGATATCTGCCGCTCCGTCAGCCACCGTCAAACGCCCACAGTCACCGACCTGTCCGCCGCTCTCTCCATAAAAGGGCGTGCGATCCAGAATGACAACGCCGGACTGATCAGCCTCCAGCGATTCCTGTTCGGCACCGTCGACTAAGATTGCCAGCACAGTGCCTTCAGCTTGATTCGTCTCATAACCCAGAAAATCTGTTTCGCCCTCCAGCGTGATGCTCTGGCTGTAGTCCACCTTGAACCCGGCATGATCTTGAGATCGTTGCCGCTGCGAGGCCATCGCCGCCTCGTACCCCTCAATATCCAGACTCAGCCCACGCTCACGGGCGATATCATTGGTCAGATCAACGGGGAATCCATACGTGTCATAAAGTTTGAAGATCACATCACCCGGAATGGTCTCGTCGGCAATCTGCTCCAGCGCCTCCTCAAGGATGGCCATCCCATTGTCGAGTGTCCGGGCAAATTGCTCTTCCTCACCCTGCAAGGCCGAGGTGATCGCCGGCTGCTGGGAAACAAGCTGCGGATACGCCTCGCCCATTTGAGCCACCAAAGCGGGCACCAGCTCGGCAAAGAAGGGGGCCTTGGCGCCCAGCTTGTTGCCATGTCGAATCGCGCGACGAATGATGCGCCGCAATACATATCCCCGGCCCTCGTTTCCCGGCACGACGCCATCCGCAATCAGGAACGCCGTGGAACGGAGGTGATCAGCGATCACTCGCAGCGATTTGTCTTCGGTGTCAGTCGCACCCAGCTGTTTTGCCACCGCACCGATCAGCGCAGTGAACAGGTCGATTTCATAATTGGAGTGCACATGTTGTAGTACCGCAGCAATGCGCTCCAAACCCATACCGGTATCCACAGAAGGCGCGGGTAGCGGGTGCAGTTCACCCTGCGCGTCCCGGTTGTACTGCATGAACACCAGATTCCAGATCTCGATATACCGATCGAGATCGTCATCCTCGCTGCCGGGGGGGCCGCCGGGAACATCCGGCCCATGGTCGTAGAAGACTTCTGAACACGGACCACAGGGGCCGGTATCGCCCATCTGCCAGAAGTTGTCCTCATCGAGGCGGGAGAGCCGTTCGGGATCCACCCCAATCTCGTCGACCCAGATTTGAGCGGCTTCGTCATCGCTGATGTGTACCGTGACCCATAGCCGCTCGGGGGGTAACTGCAGCGTCTCCGTCAAAAACTGCCAGGCAAATTGAATCGCCTCGCGCTTAAAGTAGTCACCGAAGCTGAAATTACCCAGCATTTCAAAGAACGTGTGGTGGCGAGCTGTATACCCAACGTTCTCGAGGTCGTTGTGTTTACCGCCCGCTCTGACGCACTTCTGCGCCGTCACTGCCCTTTGATAAGGTCGTTGCTCCAGCCCCAGAAAGGCTTCCTTGAACTGATTCATCCCCGCATTGGTAAACAGCAGCGTGGGGTCATCCGCTGGCACCAGTGAGCTGGAATCCACGCGTGTGTGGCCGTGCGTCTCGAAATAACTGAGAAATGCTTCGCGGATTTCAGCGGTGTTCATGGAGACTTCTCTTGCTCAGGTGGGGGTAGGCGCGGCGGCTAATCAGTTCAGACCAGCCGTCAGCTGGCCCTCGGTCATCTCGCGCCCGGCCAGAATATGGAGGTGAAGGTGGAAAACGGTCTGGCCGCCTCCCTCGCCATTATTGATCACGAGTCGGAAGCCATCGCCAACACCGAGGTCCTCAGCAACACGACCCGCCACCAGTAACAAATGGCCCAATAGCGCCTGGTCGTCGGCGCTCGAGTCAACCAGTCGGGGAATAGGCTTTCGCGGAATGATCAGCACATGCGTGGGCGCCTGCGGGTGGATATCGCGAATCACCACACACTGATCGTCCTCGTAAAGAAATTCAGTCGGTATTTCACCCCGGGTGATCTTGCCGAAGATGGTGTCTTCCATGGCGCCGTGCTCAGTCCAGCTTCTCGTCGGCGGTCAAGGCGCGGGCCTCGTCCTCCAGCATCACAGGGATACCGTCCCGTACCGGATAGGCCAGACCACTCGCTTTGCACATGAGTTCTTGCGTTTCCTCGTTAAAAACCAGAGGCGCCTTACTGACTGGGCAGACAAGAATATTCAGCAACTTGGGGTCGAGCACGGGTTTGTCCTGCCAGTTAAAAGGCAAAGTATACGGCCTTGTTACCCCGAGAGCACCGTCCTATCCGACGCAGCTAAGAATATCCAGAGCCAGCGCGATGCTTACTCAGGCATTGGTGGTACCAGTAACTGGGGGTCTATGCGCTGGTTGAACCAGCTCATACGCCAGTCGAGATGGGCACCGGTCGCCCTGCCCGTCGCACCGATTGCGCCAATCAGATCACCGGGTGCCAGTTGATCGCCCACCGAGACGGACACCTCACTTAAATGCAGGAACGAGGAGGAGAATCCATAGCCGTGGTCAAGGATCACCGTGCCCCCCGAGTAGAACAGATCGGGCTCGGCGAGGGTCACCTCTCCCGCAGCCGGTGCAGTGACCGGCGTGCCCGTGGGTCGCGCGACGTCGACCCCATAATGCGGGGTCCCCGGCGTACCGTTGTAGATACGATGGCTGCCATAGACGCCACTGATACGACCCGTGACCGGCCAGACAAATCCGTCACGCACCGCGCGGAAGCCATCATCGCGAGCCAGTCGCTGTGCTTTAGCGGCCCGGACTTTGGCGCGCTCTTCACGGATACGCTCAAGGTGCTCCTCACTGGGTGTCACCGTTTGCTGGGGCACGCCGGCGATCTCTTGCAACCGATACTCTCGCACCGTCACTGCCACCTCCTGCACACAGGTTTCGTCGGTGGTGATCGTCAATGTATTGGCGCGTGGCATGTCCCGGCCCAGGCCCAATAGAAACGCGCCATCAGGCAAGACTGGTACCGTGACGTCCGCGAAGGTGACCGTTGCGGACGGCAGAGTGTGCCCAAGCAATATACCGCCCTGAATCGCGCTCCCCTCGAGGGTCGTGCACGGCTCTGCGCACGCAACGCCAACCCAACAGGCACTCACCTTCAGCACACTGATGCATAACCTGCGAAATCGGCCATGGCTCAACCCCACAAACGAGCTGATCGTGATAGTCACCGTTTCCCCTTGTATGTTGTCACCGGCAAGGTTTGGTCCTGCCATCATTTCTGCGACACCTGTTTAAAGTAGCAGCCAGAGCAGATGGTATTACAGCGATGGTATGCCGTGTTTGGTGTTTGTTGTTTGGTGTTTGGTGTT
>CBFHIW010000084.1:0-5920 GCA_965656065.1 Luminiphilus sp.
TACGACAGCGTTGATGCGATTGCCGCCACCAAGGGTGAGATTTTCGAAGGACTGGCGGGCAAGGGCCTCGCTGTCATCAATGCCGATCAGAAATGGTTGCCGCAGTGGCGTGAGCAGTCAGGTGCGGCCAGACAGGTGACCTTTGGCCTGACTGAGGACGCCGACTACCGGGCCACAGATATCCAGCACCGGGGCATCGAAGGCAGCCACTTTCAGCTACTGACCTCGGAGGGCTCTGTCCCGGTCAGCTTGCAGCTCGCGGGTGAGCAGCACGTCAAGAATGCACTGGCGGCGCTGGCCATCGCGATCGAGATAGGCGTCGCACCGAGCGATGCAGCGGGTGCCGTTCACGCCGTTGGCGCGGGCGCGGGTCGCGGTGCCGTCAGCCAACTGCCCGGCGGCGGCACGGTCGTTGATGACAGCTATAACGCCAACCCGGCCGCGGTCAACGCGGCGCTGGAAGTATTGGCCAGACAGCCCGGTTACCGGGTGCTGGTGTTGGGCCCAATGCTTGAGTTGGGGCGGGACAGCCAATCCCTTCATCAGGAAGTCGGGCGGTACGCCAGGCAGCTGGGGATAGACCAGTTGATCACAGTGGGCGATGAGGCAGCGCCTGCGGCAGAGGCCTTTGGCCCCGATGCGCTGTGCTTTGCCGATCAGACGGCTCTGCAAGGCGATTTTCCTGCCTTGCCGGCTGAGCACACCATCTGGGTAAAGGGGTCGCGGGGAGCCGGTTTGGAGCACACCGTGGCGTGGCTTCTGACGTCAGAGGGGGCTTACGCATGCTGATGTGGTTGAGCGAGCAGCTGCTCGCCATTGATCCGGGATTTGCTGTATTCCAGTACCTGACGCTGCGGGGCATTCTCGCCGCTTGCACGGCGCTGGCGATCTCCATGGTAGTAGGCCCCTATGTGATTGAGCGCCTGAATCAGCTGCAGATTGGTCAGACGATTCGTGAAGAGGGGCCGCAATCTCATTTGCAAAAAGCCGGCACGCCCACCATGGGCGGCGCGCTAATTCTTGTCACCGTATTGGGCTCCACCCTGTTGTGGGCAGATCTGGGCAGCCGCTATGTCTGGGTGGCGCTGATCACCACTGTGGCCTTCGGCGCGATCGGCTGGGTTGACGATTATCGGAAGGTGGTTCGCAAAGACACGCGAGGCCTGCCCGCGCGGTGGAAGTATCTGTGGCAGTCACTGTTTGCCTTTGGCATCACCCTGTATCTGTTTGATACCGCGATGCTGCCTGAAGAAACGACGCTCTATGTGCCCTTCTTTAAAGATGTGGCCCTCGCGATGGGCTGGCTGTTCGTGCCGTTTAGCTATTTTGTGGTGGTCGGCTCGAGTAACGCGGTGAATCTGACAGACGGGCTGGATGGTCTCGCCATTATGCCTACGGTGATGGTGGCGACGGGTCTCGGTGTGATCGCCTATCTCGCCGGACATGTTGAATTTGCCGAGTATCTGAACATCGCCTATCTGCCCGGGACCGGCGAGCTGATGGTGTTCTGCGGCGCGATCGCCGGAGCCGGCCTCGGGTTTCTGTGGTTCAACACCTACCCAGCCATGATTTTTATGGGCGACGTCGGCGCGTTGGCACTGGGCGCTGCACTGGGCATTGTCGCGGTCATGACTCGCCACGAGATCGTACTTTTCATTATGGGCGGCATCTTTGTGCTCGAAACCGTCTCGGTCATCATTCAGGTCGGCTCGTTCAAGTTGACGGGCAAGCGGGTCTTCCGCATGGCGCCCATTCATCATCATTTCGAACTCAAAGGATGGCCCGAGCCTCGGGTGATTGTCCGTTTCTGGATTATCACGGTGATGCTCGTGTTGTTTGGGCTCGCCACGTTGAAGCTGCGGTGACGGACGGATGATGATGAGCGCAACCATCGCCAGCTCAGAGAGACGCCTGATCTTCGGTCTCGGCGCCACGGGGCAGTCAGTCGCCCGCTGGTGGCGCCAGCAGGGCCTCGCCTTTGCGGCACTCGATACCCGTGCGGAGCGCGCTGATGATGCTGCGGCCTTGGCCGATATTGACCGAGACAACGCCGCTTTCGGTGACGTCGATGCGGCGTTTGTCGACCACTGCACCGAGATGATCGTGAGTCCCGGGGTGGCGCTTGACCACCCCCTGATCGAGAGAGCCCGGGAGCAGGGCTGCCGGGTACGTGGTGACATTGACCTGTTCATGGAGGCGGCGCAGGCACCGGTGGTGGGTATTACCGGCTCCAACGGTAAATCCACGGTCACGTCGATCCTCGGGGCGATGATTGCTGCCTGTGGTGTCAATGTCGCCGTGGGCGGCAATCTGGGACGCCCCGCTTTGGATCTGCTGGCGGACGAGCCTGACTTGTATGTGCTCGAGTTATCGAGCTTTCAGTTGGAGCGATCAGAAACGCTGGGTTTGGCGCTGGCGACGGTCCTCAATGTCAGCGCCGACCACCTCGACCGCTACGCCTCGCTGACGGACTATCACCGGGCCAAGCACGCCATCCACAAGCAGGTGGGGCATGTGGTGGCGAATCGGGATGATCCCCTCACGATCCCGCTGGTGCCAGAAGACACGCCGGTGACCTGGTGGCGATCCGGAGAGCCTGATCTCAACGAATTTGGTCTCCTTGAGCAGGATGGCGTGACCTGGCTATGCCGGGGTCCGGAGAGACTGGTGGGCGCCGATGAACTCCAGCTCGCGGGCAGGCATAACCACCTCAATGTGCTGGCGGCGCTGGCACTGGGCAGCGCACTGAAGATGCCCCTCGAGGGATTAATCGAGGGAGCAAAGCAGTACCGCGGGCTTCCCCATCGCTGCCAGCTGATCAGCCAGCTCAATGGCGTGCGCTTCATCGATGACAGCAAAGGCACCAATATCGGTGCGACAGCCGCCGCGCTGGAGGGACTGGCGGGCGCGGGACAAATCTGGCTGATTATCGGTGGGCAGGGGAAAGGGCAGGATTTTTCTTTGCTCAAGCCGGTGCTCGCCCAGATCAATGTGCGGTTACTGGTTTTGGGCGAGGCAACCGAACAGATTATTGCCGACCTGGGTCAGGATACGCCGATTGAGGTCATGTCCAGCCTTGAGGATGCCGTCAATCTGAGCGCGGTATCTGCTCAGCCGGGAGATATCGTGTTGCTGTCACCCGCGTGTGCGAGTTTCGACATGTTCACCAGCTACGTTGAGCGTGGCGAGCGGTTTCAGGCAGC
The DNA here is from genome assembly GCA_965656065.1 of Luminiphilus sp. GTDB lineage: Bacteria > Pseudomonadota > Gammaproteobacteria > Pseudomonadales > Halieaceae > Luminiphilus. The sequence goes on from CBFHIW010000084.1 coordinate 3,204, forward strand.
GGTGGCGGCACTGGAGGTTGCAGCGTGAGTCGCGGCGCCACCCTTGCGATCTATCGAGGGGACCCCCTCTTGCTGATGCTCGGCGCGGTGTTGGTGAGCATCGGTTTGATTGCCATCGCCTCGGCCTCGATTGAGTACAGCGATTTCCATTTTAATAATCCCTGGCATCACACCGAGCGTCACGCCCTGTATTTACTCGCCGGTCTGACCGCGGGTGTGTTGGCCTACATGCTGCCACTCGAGACGCTGCAGCGACTGTCACCGTGGATGCTGTTCTTCGCCTTTGCCCTGTTGATTCTGGTGTTGATGCCCGGCATAGGCCGTGAAGTGAACGGTGCGCAGCGCTGGTTACCGCTGGGTCCCATTACGGTGCAGCCGTCAGAGATCGCCAAACTGGCGCTACTGCTCTACGTGGCCGGGTACCTTGTCAGACAGGAAGAGGCGGTGCGGCACCATTGGGGTGGCCTCGCGCGATTGATCGGCATTTTGGCCGTTGTAGCGCTGCTGCTCCTGTTGGAGCCCGATTTCGGCGCCACGGTCATCGTTATCGGCATGGTGGTGGGCATGATGTTCTTGGCCGGCGCCCGACTGCTTTACGTGCTCGCCATGCTGGTCGCGGTTACTGTCGTCTTCGCCGGCTTGATTCTCAGCGCGCCGTATCGCCTGCAGCGTCTCACCGCTTATCAGGACCCCTGGGCAGATCCTTTCGGCTCAGGGTTTCAGTTGATCCAATCATTGATCGCCTTTGGTCAGGGTGAGTGGCTGGGTGTTGGCTTGGGCAACAGCGTGCAGAAATTGTTTTATCTGCCTGAGGCCCACACCGATTTTGTGTTCTCCATTTGGGCGGAAGAGACCGGGTTGATCGGCGCGACCGCCCTGATTGTGCTGTTTGCACTGCTGATCGCCCGGGTGCTGCAGACCGGTTGGACCGCTGCGGGCCGGGGGCGGCACTTTGCGGCCCACGTGTGTTTCGGCACCGCGCTGATGTTCGCGGGACAGGTTTTCGTCAATATGGGCGCCAGCTCGGGTCTGCTGCCCACCAAAGGGCTGACTCTACCGTTTGTCAGCTATGGTGGCTCAAGCCTGATCGTCAGCTGCGTGCTGCTGGGCATTATTTTGCGCATCGCGCAGCAGTTGCGGGATGATGTTGAGGGTTCCGAGAGCCCACAGCGGAGGGCGCCCGCATGAGCGCCTTACCCGCAATGTCGGGGCGCGCCCTCATTGCAGCGGGCGGCACCGGTGGGCATGTCTATCCTGCTTTAGCGGTGGCCGGGCTCTTGGCCGAGCAGGGCTGGTCGGTCGACTGGGTCGGTACAGAGCGTGGTATCGAGCAGCGCTTGGTGCCAGCTGCGGGATTGCCCCTACATCACCTTAGTGTCTCTGGATTGCGCGGCAAAAATTGGGTGGCGCGAGTGCAGGGCGCGGCGCGCCTGATCGCGGCGCTTTGGCAGTCCCTCTCACTCATGTGGCGCGTGAAACCTGACGTAGTACTCGGCATGGGTGGCTACGCGGCCGGGCCGGCGGGACTCGCCGCCTGGTTAACGCGGCGTCCATTGGTGATCCACGAACAGAATTCGGTGGCCGGTACAACCAATCGCTGGTTGGCGCCCCTGGCGCGGCGGGTGCTGTGTGGATTGCCGGGTGGATTTGCTGCAGACCGCAAGGCAGAGGTGGTGGGGAATCCGGTTCGCCAGACGCTGACGCCGGTCGATCGCGGCGAACTCAAGCAGCTGTCGGCCTTCTCTGAGGCGCGTCCACTCAGGGTGCTGGTGTTGGGCGGCAGCCTCGGTGCCGCACCGTTGAACGCGTTACTGCCTCCCGTGGCAAACCTGTTGATGGACCGGGGACTCGGTCAGTCGCTCTCGCTCTGGCAGCAATGCGGTGCGCGAAATCGCGTCGAGGCCGATGCAGCATGGATAGGTAACTCGCTTGCCAACAGACGCTGCGACGACTTTATTGACGATATGCCAGCGGCCTACGCCTGGGCGGATGTTGTGATCGCGCGAGCCGGTGCCCTGACGGTGTCGGAGCTCGCGGCAACCGGCACCGCGGCAATATTGATCCCGCTACCACATGCGATTGACGACCATCAGACCCAGAACGCGAGGGTTCTGGCGAACGCGGGTGCGGCAGTGCTGCTACCCCAGCCAGAAGCGACACCAGAGCGTCTTGCCGAATTGCTGACTGATTGGATTGCCTCGCCGTCGTCGCTGACCCAATTGTCGAGTGCGGCGAGCGAGCTTGCCGCGCCCGACGCCACTCATCGCGTTGTTGAAGTGCTCAGGGGGGTGGCGCATGCAAGTGGTTGAGCCGCGCCCCTTTATGGCGGGCATGGGCCGAATTCGTCACATCTTTATGGTGGGGATCGGCGGCGCCGGCATGAGTGGTATTGCCGAGGTGCTCGCCGGCCTGGGCTACACGGTAACAGGCTCAGATCGAGCGGAGAGCGCAGTGGTGGTAAGGCTGCGTTCCCTAGGCATTACCGTGCATATCGGTCACGAGGCTGAGCACATAGCAGGCGCTGACGTGCTCGTGGTGTCAGCCGCCGTGCCTGAGGACAACCCGGAAAGATTGGCGGCGCGTCAGCAGCGCATCCCCGTTGTACCGCGTGCGGAAATGTTGGCAGAACTCATGCGCTACCGCTTCGGCATTGCTGTTGCGGGAACCCACGGCAAGACCACCACCACCAGTCTGATCGCCGCCATTCTCGGTGAAGC
>CBFHIW010000085.1:0-5678 GCA_965656065.1 Luminiphilus sp.
GAGCCGAAAACATAGACCAGAGCAGAACTCCCCCATACCAGGCTGAAGCCCTCCATCGACAGTCCGAATTGCTCCTGAAACAGCACGCTGCCAGTGGCGAGCAGGGTGAAGACCATGCCCTGCAGAAATCCAAAGGCGCCGGCGTGACCCCAGAACCGCGTAGAGCGGAGCAATGACAGGTAACCCTTGAGCGACGTCGCCTGGCCTTCCTCCCGGTCGACAGGCCCGTCATGGGGAATGGATTTCACACACAGGAGCAGAAGGCCCGCCCCCAATAAGGCGAGCACAACAAACACGGATGCCATGCCCAGTAGCGACGCCAGGTAGCCCCCTACAACAGGGGCAATCACGGGCGTGAACCCCATTGCAGCGGTCAATAATGCGAAGGCTTTTAACGCCTCGTCAGGGGGCAGGTGGTCGCGGATGAGGCCCCGCGCCACGACCGTGCCCACACCGACGCCGACGGCCTGCATAAAACGAAGAAAGATCATCGCGCCCAGCGTGTCGACAAAAATCAGCAGGATGCTCGCGCCCACGAACACGGCAAATCCGCCCAGCAGCACGAGTCGCCGGCCGATGCGGTCGGTGACCAATCCAAACAGTGGTTGGCTCACGGCGAGGCCAATCACGTAAATCGAGAACAGATACTGCAGGTCGCTGACGCTGCGATCGAGAGAAATGCTCAGCATGGGCACCAGGGGCACCATGATGGATATACCAAAGGGCGAGAGGCTGCTGATGGCGGCCAGCAGCCAGCGCGATACGCTCAAAGGTGATTGATTCAAGTGGTTGTCAGTCAGAAGCTAACAACATGAAGCCCGAGCGCGGCGTTCACGAACAATCCGATCCAGATCACCCAGACATAGCGCCGCACCACACCCATATGGGTGATCATGGCGGTATTGCCGGCATCACTGGGCCCCTCGCTCACCATGCTCGCATAGGCGATAGCAAAAGGCTTGAGCGCAAAGCGCACGGCGATACCGCAGGCCACCAGCACGGCGAACACGACGATCTTCAGCGCAATCCACCCGGGCAAGCCCAAGCTCAGGCCATAGGCACTGGCTCCCAACAAGCCTATGACCACCGCAAATCTCAGTCGCAGGTCCCACTGTGTCAGCGAGGGCATGCGATGACCCATCGGGCTGTGAATGGCGGCGACCAGCCCCACCCAGATGGCTACCAGCAGCCACCCTCCGAGCGCCACGTCGCCAGGCAGCACGGTTGGCCAGCGTAACGCCGCAAGATGACAGCCCGAGCCAAGAATAATCGGCATCGCGAGGCGCGGCCCCATGTCGCACTCCATCAGGATCTTGAAAGCGGTCTGACGTGACTCGACGCCGAGGTCGCTGCGAAGCACGTGCCGGCTGGAGAGAAACGTGCCGAGATCACCCCCCAGCCAGTACACCAGCGCCAGCACGTGAACATAAAGTAGTAGCGTATACATGAATGTGCTCCTCAGTGTGTTGGAGTTTGCCGCGACCCTGCCTCGGTCTCAGTCAGCTGCCGCAAATAATCGATCTGTTTGCCTTGATCTGAAGTCGGCCCAGCGGACATTTACCGACTACGACAGCCCCGCAGGACAAAGCCACTCTATGCGCTCGCCGTCGGGTGTCTCGATATCGTAGCAGTCGAGATCGGGTGTCACTGAGCGTTGTGTCTCACCCATGCCACTTGGGGGCGGGCACTCACGACGCAGGGAGAGCGAATGCCATCCGCAGGGCATAGTGCTGACTGAGTCCTGCGGCCGAACTACCCATTGATCCAGTTCAAACAGTTGCCCGGGGCCCAGCGCAATCGGTGCGATGTCGTGACGGTGCTCCTCATCCAAACCATTGGTGCGCGACAGGATCGAGACCCGCGCAGGCATGGGTGATGGGGCGTCGCACTGCAAAAGACCTGCATAGAAAGCGATTGACCGTTGGATATCGGTCACGGCATTGATCATCACGAAGCACTGGTTCACTTGGCGCGTTGGAGTGGGTAGCGCGAAGCCCGGTACCTCACCTGATACCTCGGTGAAGTAAATGAGTTCTCCTGCTGGGCCAGCTACCTGCATGGCGCGAATCTGGTCAGAAAACGACAGTGCAGCCGGCGGGTTCAGCACCGTGAAGGCGGCGGGCAGCTGCTCGAACAGCCCATCCAAGTCCTTTACCAGCACCTCCATTGCGGACCAGCCGGGCACCGCAAAGGGTGTGGGCACTTCACCTTGCCATTCCACCATGGTGAGTGTTTGAAAGGGGTCCTCCGACATCACAATGCTGTGGTGAGGTAGGCCCTCCAGCGCGGGGTCAGACAGCGTAATGGTTGCAGCACTGCTCTCTCCGGCGTCCTCATACCCCAGCGCGTGATAGGCCGCCACAGCCTCTGTCAGGGATGGCACGCGTAAGGTCATATTCTCGATCATCGTGGGGCCCCGCCGGTCGACACACTCACGGGGTGTCCTCAATAGTGAGCTCGGTCAGTTCGTAGTGCGTCTGCATGTAGCCTTCGGCGCTCGCTCTGAGGAGCAGGTAATCATCGTCAGCGGTGCACCACACGTCGTAGGGTGGGTGCTCTTCCGGCAAGTTGCCCGCCGTGCCGGTCACCTGAAAGTGGCGTGCCTGAAATTGCCCCGCTGCGACTTCGATAGTCTCCTCACCGACATAGACCAGATCGAAACTGGTGACGAAAAAGAAGGGTCCGGTGGCGCCGCGATGGTCGGGCGAGGTCAGGAAGACGTTCTTCAATGAGTGAACGCCGGGGCCTTGTTCCAGCGGATAGAGCCGCATGAGCAGCGCATCGCCGATAATGGGGTGGCTTTGAAGCCAGCCCACCTGACCGTCGGTCTCGAGCTCCTGACTGATCCGCCCATCCCGCGCGTTGAAAGTTTCACACTCGGCGTAGCCCTTGGCAAAGCGCATCCAGCCCGAGCCCTCGAACCGGCCGCCAACCGATAGGCGTACCGAGCAGTCAATCGGACTGGAGTCGGCATGCCGGAGCGCCAGGCAGACGTCTCGCGTGACCTTGGGGGCGTCGTCAATCTCACAGTGAGCGAGCAGTACATCCGTGCCGTCAGGCTGGCAGCTGAGCGTGAAGATCTCGCGCCCGCGGACCTCCCCCATGCGCTCCGGTTTGCGGCTGGTGTACTCGATCGCTCCTCGGATAAGCTTGTGTCCCATGGACCCCCCTGTGGGTTCTGATGGCCTGATCTGTGGCGTCAGATCTGCCTATGTATTAATGATATGTTTTTATATCATGCCGATTCGCGCTCCAGCAAAACAGGAATAACAATGGAAACCAGTGACCTCACCGCGCGCCAGATCTACCAGCAAATCAAGGATAACCCCAGCCGTGCGCGCTTTGGGTTTGGCAAGAAAGCCATCCTCGTCAACGTGGATCCACAAAAAGCCTATACCCGCACGGACCTGTTCAAAACCGCCTACGAGACCGATCCCAAGCAGCTGCACTACGTTAACCAGTTAGCGACTGCGTTTCGGGCGCTGGATTGGCCGGTGGTCTGGACCTATGTGGCGTTCATGGAGTCGGGAGAGGACTGCGGTATCTGGGGTACCCGTACCGACACGCCAGACTCTTTGCAGAACATCAAGTTCGGGTCCGAGCGAGCCGAGTTTGATGATCGTCTTGAGATCAATCAGGAGCGCGACGTCATCTACTGCAAGAAGATGCCCTCGGCATTTTTCGAGACGGCGCTACAGTCGCTCTGTGTCTGGCATCAGGTGGACACGGTGATCATTACGGGCGGTTCCACCAGTGGCTGCATCCGCGCTACGGCGGTCGATTCCTTGTCGCGGGGGTACCGAACGATCGTGCCGGAGGAATGCGTCGCGGATAAGCACGAGAGCTACCATTTTGCGAACCTCACTGACCTGGCCATCAAATATGCCGATGTATTGGGTGTGAGTGAGGTGCTCGACTGGCTTTCTCAGCAGGGCTGAATATGAGCGGTAGCACACAAAACGCCGAGCTCGAGCTGTATGAGTACAACCCTTACGAGGGGCGGCCGCAAATAGAATGGCCCAATGGGGCGCGCCTCGCGTTTTGGGTGGCGCCCAATATCGAGTTCTACGAGCTTGACCCCCCGACCAATCCGCATCGCAAGCCCTGGCCACACCCTTACCCCCCGGTGCCGGGTTACAGCATTCGTGATTACGGTAATCGGGTCGGTCACCAACGTCAGATGGCGGTGCTCGATAAGTACGGCGTGCGCGGCTCGATCAGCTTGTCTGCTGCCTTGTGTGAGCACCACCCCGAGATCATTGCGCTATGTGCGGAGCGCGACTGGGAGTTCTTCAGCCACGGTATCTATAACACCCGCTACACCTATGGCCTCACCGAGGACCAAGAGCGCGAGATGATCGAGGATGCCATGGCGACCATCGAGCGCGCGGTCGGTCAGCGGCCCGCAGGCTACCTGGCGCCGGCGCTGTCGCACTCCAATCACACCATCGATCTCTTTGCCGAGGCGGGCGGGCGCTATACCTGCGATTTGTTCCACGATGATCAGCCTACCTGGGTGAAGACCCGCAGCGGCAAGCCCTTTGTGTCGATTCCCTATTCGCTGGAACTCAATGACACCATCGCCTATGTGGTGCAGAAAATGGAGCCAAGGCGTTACGGGGAGATTATTCGTCGTGCGTTTGATCAGCTCTATGCCGAGGGCGCCGAGAGCGGCACGGTGATGTGCATCCCCACTCATAACTATCAGGTCAGTTGCCCGCATCGGCTGCGCGCCTTTGAAGAGGCGCTCGAATACATCACCGGGCATTCCGATGTCTGGGTGACCACCGGTAGAGAGATCGCTGAGTATTCGCTATCCCATCTTCAGGAGCAGATCGGTGGCGGTGCGGAGTCGGCGACATGAGCGACGAGCTGCTCGAATACCCGCGACGCCACTACGGCATGGACCACGATCGCTATGAGTGGTCGATGCTGCAGGATCGTAAACCGGTCACCTGGCCGGGCGGCAAACCGCTGGCGCTGTGGATCAATATTTCGGTGCAGCACTTTCCGCTATCGGGAAACAAGCCAGCGGTCGCGCCCCCTGCTGCATTGACCATGCCCTATCCCGATCTGCGCCATTACACGCTGAGGGATTATGGGAACCGGGTGGGCATTTACCGCTTGCTCAAGCTCATGGCTGAGTACGAGGCGAGTCCATCTCTGGCCATTTCAGGTGCGCTTGCTGAGCGCTACCCGCAGTTGCTGGCGCGTCTGGCCCAAACGCCTTATGAGTGGCTGGGCCATGGCTGGAACATGCTCTGCATGCACGCCGGTGAGGTGGATGCCGATACCGAATCGGCTTGGATTTCAGACTCGCGCCGCGCGCTTGAGCAATTTACCGATCGATCCATTAGAGGTTGGTTGAGCCCGGGCCGCCTCCAGACAGCCAATACGCCCGAGCTATTGGTGAAAAACGGCTTCACCTATCAGTGCGACTGGGTGAACGATGAACTGCCCTATACCTTCAAAACCACCGAGGGTGACATGACTTGTCTGCCCTCGTGCCTGGAGCTCGACGATGTGTTTGTGCTGAGCCAAAACCTGCACAGCGAGGACAGCTTTGCCCAGCAGGTGATCGACGCCGCTGATCTGTTAATCAAGGAAGGCCGCGAGCAGGGGGGTCGGATGCTGGCTCTGAATCTTCATCCGTGGCTAGTGGGTCAGCCGCACCGCGT
>CBFHIW010000086.1:0-5570 GCA_965656065.1 Luminiphilus sp.
CTGACCGAGGACGCCCTCTGGATCAGCGACCGCGCTCAGGATGAGCAGGGGAATCGGGTGTTTGGTCACCCGACCGGTGTGCCGCACAAGAACCGCAAAGCGCGGCGCTTTGAGTGCTGGATGACCGCCATGCAGCGTGACGGTGAGTGGACCTTTCGCCGCGGTCTTGAGATCTATGATCAGGGCGGCATGGTGTGGCTGGAAACCGAGGAAGAGGCTCCCCAACAGGTGGGGGTCAAGATGCGCAACGTGCGCTGGCCTTATGGCAATAACCGGCCATCACTGGTCTTGTATGCGTATCGCCCCGACGAGGATCGCGCCGTCTCTTATGCTTGGGCAGATCCGTCTGCGCAGCGAATTGGCATCAATCTGAGGTGGATGCAGGCCAGCTGCACGCTGGCTTCGCTGTGAGAGTGATGTGTGTTCCTAAACTGGGCGCGTGGATAACGGCTAAATGGCTATCCTGCATCTGCCTGCTGATGCCAGTGTGGGCTTTGGCTGAGGAATTGCCAGATCCTGTTGCGGCGGGCTGGCAAGGCGAGTCGGTATGCGAAGTCCTGCGCGAGGATGCTGAACTCCGCATCTTCCGGTGCACATTCCCGCCCGGGGTGGGTCATGAGCGGCACTTTCACCCGCGACATTTTGGCTATGCGCTATCTGGCGGAACGATGCGGATTACCAGTGACGCCGGCACTCGGGAGGTGACGCTCAAGACCGGGAGCTATTTTTTCAATGAGGGCATCGCATGGCATGAAGGCCTGAACATCGGCGATACGACGGTTTCGTACCTCATGATAGAGCCAAAGTAGACCGCTGAGGGTTTGCGCGCGAAATCGCGCAAACGCAGGCCTGGCGGGGGCTGTGGCCTGTTGCAAAACCTTTAGAACCGTTCGGTGCCGCGAGGCGTCTCTGCGGGCTGATGCGCAGATTGAAAAATCTCGTGCCAAAGGCATCCAAACGCCGCGATTACGCATAAAAAGCCCAGTAATCAGCACAAATTGGGTGGCTTCTGTCATGAAAGCATTGGTGAAAAAACACGCCGAGGAGGGACTTTGGCTCGAAGATGTCCCGATTCCGGTGGTGGGCGGTAACGATGTACTGATCAAGGTCCATAAAACCGCCATCTGTGGCACCGATGTGCACATCTACAACTGGGACGACTGGGCGCAAAAAACGATCAAGACCCCGATGACGGCGGGCCACGAGTACGCCGGCGAAATCGTCGAGCTCGGCGCCAACGTTACGGGCCTGCAGGTGGGCGATATTGTCTCGGGTGAGGGCCACATCGTGTGTGGCCGCTGCCGCAACTGCCTCGCGGGGCGTTTGCATTTGTGCCCCAACACCCAAGGGGTGGGCGTGAACCGCGATGGTGCCTTTGCCGAGTACGTGGTGATTCCCGCGACCAACGTTTTCCGGCCCAACGTCTACCTGCCGACGGATCTCCTGAGTATTTTCGACCCCTACGGCAACGCCGTTCACACCGCCTTGTCATTCAATATGGTGGGCGAAGACGTCATTATCACCGGCGCCGGGCCCATCGGCATCATGGCGGCGATGGTGGCCGGCCACTGTGGCGCGCGCAATGTCATCCTGACGGACGTGAATGAATACCGGCTGGATTTGGCCAAGCGCATTGTGCCCAAGGTGCAGCCCATTAACGTGGCCAAGCAGGAAATCACGCGGAACTTCATGGAGAGCCTTGGGATTCTTGAGGGCTTTGATGTGTGTCTCGAAATGTCGGGCTCACCCGCGGCCTTCAGAGATGTACTCAGCAAGATGATCAACGGCGGCAGCATCGCCATGCTGGGCATCATGCCCGACGACACCGGCATCGACTGGACCGACGTGGTCTTCAAAGGGTTGAACATCAAGGGCATTTACGGCCGTGAGATGTACGAGACCTGGTACAAGATGGTGATGATGATTCAGAGCGGCTTGCCGATCGAGCGGATCATTACCCACCGCTTCCACTACAGCGAGTTTCAGGAAGGCTTCGACATCATGCGGTCGGGCCAGTCGGGCAAAGTGATTTTGGATTGGAAGGACTGACATGAGTTATCAGGCAGCCAAAGAGAGCTACGCCGCAGAGATTGCAGAGATCAAAGCGGCAGGGCTTTGGAAGACCGAGCGCGTCATCGTCTCTGATCAAAAGAATGACATCACCCTTGAGGGCGGTGCGAATGTGGTCAATATGTGCGCCAATAATTATCTCGGTCTCGCCAATAACGACGAGGTGATGCAGGCAGCGAGCGACAGCCTCAGTGAGTGGGGTTTTGGGGCTGCATCAGTGCGGTTTATCTGTGGCACCCAGGGCATCCACAAAACCCTAGAGCAACGGGTCAGTCAATTTCTGGGTATGGAGGATACCATCCTGTATGCCGCCTGTTTTGACGCCAATACGGGGCTGTTTGAGACGATTCTAGGGCCCGAGGATGCGGTGATCTCGGACGAGCTGAATCACGCCTCGATTATTGATGGTGTCAGGCTCTGCAAGGCGTCACGCTATCGCTACCGCAATAACGACATGGCCGATCTTGAGGCCAAGCTTCAGGAAGCGCGTGATGCGGGCGCCCGACGAATTCTGATTACGACTGATGGCGTGTTTTCCATGGATGGCACGATCGCCCAACTGGATGCGATCTGTGATCTGGCCGATACATACGGCGCAATGGTGCACCACGACGACTGTCACGCCACCGGCTTCATGGGCGATCAGGGCCGCGGTGTTCATGAGTATCGCGGCGTGATGGATCGGGTCGACATCATTACCGGCACCTTTGGTAAGGCATTGGGCGGCGGATCGGGTGGCTTTACTGCAGGTCGTCAGGAGATCGTCGATATTCTTCGGCAGCGCTCGCGGCCCTACCTTTTCTCTAATACGCTTGCCCCTGCCATTTGTGCGGCTTCATTGAAAGTGCTCGACATGCTCGAGGCGTCAACGGTGCTGCGCGATACGCTCCACGAGAACACGCGCTACTTTCGAGAGCAAATGCAAGCCAACGGATTTGCGGTACCGGAAGGCGACCACCCCATCGTGCCGGTGATGCTGGGCGATGCGGTCGTGGCACAAAAAATGTCCGAGCGCCTGCTAGCGCTCGGGATCTATGCCATCGGGTTTTTCTATCCTGTCGTGCCACAGGGCAAGGCGCGCATCCGCGTCCAGATTTCCGCAGGCCACACTAAAGACGATCTGGACAAGGCGGTGGCCGCTTTTGCCACCGCCCACGGTGAGATTGCCGCTTAGGAGACTGTTCTCGCAGGCCAGTGGTGTGCTTTGCATTGCCCCAAGCTTGCGCAGTCTTAAGGAAGCAGCGGCCCAACCGCAGTTGGTGAGCGGGGCGGTGTCAGAGAGGCCACGCCAGAGCCAGAGCCACTTTTAGCTCAGAACGTTGCAGCCCCGTCCGCGCATACAGTTCTTCACGATCTGATCCGTCTGCGCGCTGGCATTGGCGCTCGCGGCGCGACGGTTGCGGCTATTGCGGCTGGCGGCCGCAATTACGCCGACTCCCGCACCCTTTTTGGCCGCCTTGGACCCCGATCCACCGCTGACGGCACCTGCGGTGGCACCTACTGCTGCCCCCTTCACTGCGGTACCCGCAACGCTCTCTCTCTGGGGGGCGCCGGGTTGGTTTTGCACCGCAAGACCCTCGCACTGTTGCAGATCGATCTGATACTGGTTGTAGTCCACTACCTGAGACATATCCACCACCACATTGTTGGCGTGGGCGGTCTGAATACCGATAGCCATTGCAGCGGCTATCGACAGCGTCGTTCTGATTGTCACAACGTCACTCCTTGACGCAATCTGTCATGTTCATGAGCGGCTCAGTTTAACTGGATTGCCCCGCCGCGGATGGCGGGCGGGGCATCAAAAAGTGACAGTCTTAGTCTTGGCGCGGATAGGCCTTCAGGAACTGAAGCTGGGTCGTGTTCACGTTCACTCGCATTCCCGCGGTCTCCTTGGCGAAGGTCGCGTAGGCAGGGTGTGCGAACAGCGCTTGCTGAATTTGATCGAGCTGGGTCAAATTCTCTGCACCCAGGTACACCCAGTTGGTGAACATGTCGTTACCAAAACCGACCAGATCATTACCCCAGGATCGCAAGCCGACATCTTCAGCCGCGGCGCTCATCATCTTGGCATAGGCTGCCGCATACGCGCGCTGGTTCTGAGGTTCAATGATCACATCAAACTTGGCGAAGACGAGGTCCTGATTCCAGTCTCCCTCTTCGAGGAGTGCAAAGCCCAGATATTCCCGAGTGGGGATCACGCCTGCAGCGTTGAGATCAGCTAGAAACTCAAGGCCACTTGGGCAGCTGCGGAAGATCTCTGCGGCTTTTTCTTGGTCCGCCGCATTCTGATAGGTGTTGATGAAAAAGTGCGTCGATTGATAAGCGCCGTTAAACACTTCCTCGGCTAGACCCACATCCGCCGGATAGGCTTTACCGCAGTCTGAGGCGTAGAATTTGTCGGTCGCTGCGACCACGGCGGCTGGGTCTGGCGCGATGAAATGATAAAACCCGTAGTACTTACTGTTAGGTCGGTGGTTGTCGGCGAGCGCGAGTGTAGAGAAGACCGCAGCGAGTAGCGTCACAAAAAGTTTCATGTTGTTTCCCCTGGTTTTTGGTTCGCCGCACAGTCTCTGACATACGGCCCGTGGATCTGACGCTCCCTGTCCTGTCTGGCTCTACGCGGCTTCTGCGTGGAGCTCCTTCATGCCATCAAAGGTCATGGTGTCGACGATATTGCCGTCATCGTCGAGAATCTCGTAGATCGGCCCGTCACAATAAGGTCGCAGGCTGAACAGAATAATGACGTCTGTATCGCCGCCACCTTCGGTATGCGGCTCCGGGTCAGCCTTACCGGCTTTATAGGTCCCTACCGGGCGCACCTCCTTGAGCTCACCTTCCGGCGTGTAGATTCGATGCTCACCTTTGACGACAAAGGTGTGAAACGCAGCGACATGGCGGTGGAGCACAATTTTCTCGTTTGCCGCAAATCGGAATAACACGTCGACGATTTTGGCTGTCTCGTCGACATCCAAGATCGATAGCCACACGTGATCTACGTCGGGCAGTTCGCGCCAGGTAATCGCGTTTTCGTCAAAAGAATTGATGTCCAGCATGTGGTTCCCCCTTCATTTGATGTTGTTTTGAATCATCTTCACCACAAAAGGGTGACGGCCGCTGTTTCTCTGACAGTTTCTATCTGGCGCAACTGGCCAATGTTTTGGCGTATCGAGTGAAGGCGAGCGCTCGGCTGACCGCCATACTGAAATGGACTTCAGGGTGAGCCACTGCTCCGGAAGCACCGCTCTACTGAAGTCGCGTCACGGAAGACCTCGATGCCAAGGACGGCATTCACTAACGGGAGGCGGTGAGATGGATCTGTATCAGCGAATGAGTGATCGCAGCATGGCGAAGCTCTACTGGATTGCCCGGCACTGTGGCGATTTTGCGACAGCCAACGACATTTTGCAGGCACTCAAGCAGCGCACTGAGCCAGGCGCTCGGAGCACGCGGCGTTGCAAAGTCGCAGCCTAATCGCTATTTGCGCAGCCAGTCCTGTGTGA
>CBFHIW010000087.1:0-5490 GCA_965656065.1 Luminiphilus sp.
CTGCTGCGGCAGCGCCGATTCAGTACCTTGCGCGACAAAAGTCGGCGCATGGCAGAGGCCATGGCGCCGCGCATCTCTGTGAGCGAGTTGGAAGCGGCCTGCGCGGGGGACTCGTCATTGGTGTGTGTGTTGGACAGCGCTCAGGGCGGCGGCGCAGCGATCGCCGCGGCGCGGTCTGCAGCAGGCTGGCGCGAGCAGGGCCTCGGTACCTTATATATTGGCTGCGACCCCATAGGCCGCATCACGGTCAACGTCACGCTGCCGAGTGAGAGAGCACCAGCCCTGTCCGGCAGGCTGGACGATTGGCCGGTGCTGCCGGCATCCGTGAGCGCCATGGAAATTCACTCTCTGGCCGGATTTACCGAACCCCACGCTGTTGCGGCATGGTTGATACGGGCCATGGCACTGATCCAAGACAAGAGCGTTCAGGACAAGACAGAGTTGGAAGACGGGGCAGAGATACCGGCGGCAGATGCAACAGCCGACAATCCGTCGTCCGTCACGGTGCACTGGCACGATCATTATCTGATGTGTCCTACCCGCCACCTGCTCAATGCAGAGAGCCGTTATTGTGGCATCCCCGACCCCAGCGTCTGTGCCCGTTGCCTACCCAATAACCCTCATTGTCTCGACGCGCCGCTGCGCTCGATGGACATTCTGGCCTGGCGAGATCAGTGGGGGCAGGTGTTGGCAGGCGCCTCTTCGATCCGGGTGTTCTCGCCATCGAGTCGGGAATTGCTGCGCCGCGTGTGGCCCGAGTTCGATAGCAAGGTGGTGCTGACTCCCCACAACACTGCACACATTCCGCGGAGTGATCTGCCGCCCGCGCCTGAATCCCCTCTCCATATCGGCGTCGTGGGGCGGATTGCGGCGCACAAAGGGGCGACGCAGGTGGCAAGGCTTGCAAGGCATATCGCGGAGACCGGTGCGAGCGCCCGCATCACGGTCTTTGGCACACTGGAGGAACCTGCACCCGCTTCCGTGATCTCACAAACCGGCGTCTATTCATCTGAAGCCTTGCCCGCCTTATGTGCCGAGCAGGGCGTGAATGTGTTTTGGTTTCCTTCGATTTGGCCGGAGACCTTCAGTTTTGTGGTGCATGAGATGAAAGCGATGGGGTTGCCCATGCTCGCGTATGATGTCGGTGCGCAGGCAGACACGCTGGTTGATGAAGATCGGCATCGAGTGGTGTCTTTGGATGCGAGCCCCGAAGATATTTTGGCAACGTTGACTGAGATGAGGAGTGCTCTTTGAAGAGGCCGTTCCATGAGAACGTGAAATATTCGGCGAGTCTTGCGCAACCGTTGCGCCCGCTTGCGGATGGGGCGTCTCTATCAGGGTGTATTGCCTCTGTGCGTCAAGGATCATGCCATCGTTTGTTGTCCCCGCTCTGCGTAATAACGATGGGCCGGATGCCGCGCATCCGCTCACACGTGACCCGCTAAGGGCGCACCGATATGTCACGGATTCATGTCTTTACCAGCGCGGCGGCGAATTACCTGCCGAAAGTGAAGGTCCTGTTCGACAGCCTCGCCGAGCATCACCCCGATTGGCAGCGCCATATGCTGCTAGTGGAAGATTGGCCCGAGTCTGAGGTTGCCGCCGTGGCCCTTGAGGCCGAGATTCATCAGCCACGGGACCTCGACATACCAGACTGGCGACCCTGGGCTTTCTGTCACTCCATGGTTGAGCTGTGTACGGCGGTGAAGCCTTTCATGCTGAAGCAGCTTCTCGCGCGGGAAGATTGTGATGCGGTGGTCTATCTGGACCCGGATATCTGTGTTTTCTCGGCTTTGTCAGATGTAGTGGCGGCGCTGGACGACCATGCCATTCTCCTCACGCCGCATCAGAGTGCGCCGGAGACGTCGCTGGGTGGCGTGATGGCGAATGAGCTCACAAGCCTGCGCTATGGCTCCTACAATCTCGGCTTTATTGGCGTGTCCGCCAATGAAGAGGGTCGCGCTTTCGCCGAGTGGTGGTGCCAGCGCGGCTATCGCTTTAATCGCGATGATGTGCCGAATGGGCTGTTTACCGATCAGCGCTGGATGGATTTGGTGCCGGGACTGTTCGGTGGCGTTGGCATCCTGCGTCAGGCGCGCTTGAACGTCGCTTCCTGGAATGCGCACCAGCGGGACTTGAGTGTGGCTGACGACGGGCAGGTGTTGGTTGGTGGTGCGCCGCTGGGGTTTTATCATTTCACCGGCCTCGACTCGGGCAATCACGAGGTAGCGTTGCAATATGCGACGAACAGCACGGGAGTTGAGGCCAGTTTGGTTCAAAATTACCGGGAAGCCTTGGCAGAATCTGAGCGTCAATACTCTTACGGTCCCTGGTCTTTCGGGCATCTGGCGGATGGCACCGAGATCGAGGCCGCATGGCGGTGCGCATACCGGGATGACGTGGCATTACAAACGCGTTTTCCTGACCCATGGGAGTCCTCGGGTCTCGCACCGGCGTGTGAGTCCGCGGCCAAAGGGATCAGTCCGGGTTATATCAGTCCCGGGTATGCGGTCAGGGATGACACGGCAGTGGATGTGGCGCGGGTGGGTAGTCACCTGATGCAGGCCATCAAAAAGCCATCCGGGTGGATGGCCTTGTTTAAGTCGGCGACGCGCATCGTGAGCCGAGAAGGTTGGCGCGGTTTGCGCCGGCGAATGTCCCGATCGGGCGGGGAGAGAATGTGACTCAGGCAGCACAGGTATCAGAACCGACAGCAGCGACAAAGATGCCGCTGGGCGAGCAACTGATCGGCAAGGGTTTGCTGGCGGCTCGTGATCTGGAGCGTGCGCTGGCAGCGCAGCGAGAGATGGGCGGTTACATTGGTGAGGTACTGATCCGCCTGGGTCTGGTGGCCGAGCCGGATCTATTTCGCAACCTCGCTGAGCATCTGGATGTCGAATGGATCCAGAAAGAGGGCTTCCCAGAGGAGCCCCTCGAGATTGATCCCTTACCACTGGCGTTTTTGTTTAATAACCAAATAGCTCCGGTGCGGAGTTCGGATGACGAGACGGTGTTTGCGTCTGCGGCCCCTCAGGCTGAGTTTGTGCAGAAAGCCCTGAGGCTGGGCACCGGTAAAGCCGTGCAGATGGCGCTGGCCTCGGCGCAGGACATTGAGCAAGCGCTGAAGGTGTATCTTGCCGACGAGCAGGGTGATTTCGAGCAGGCCGCTGAGGCCTACGTCAACGACGATGAATTTGTAGAGCATCTGAAAGATCTGGCAAGCGAAACGCCGGTCATTCAGTTGGTCAATCAGCTGATTCAACGCTCCCTGGATCTAGGCGCGTCGGATATCCATATTGAATCGGTCGATGGTGGGCTTCGCATCCGCTACCGCATTGACGGCGTGCTGCAAGATGGCGCCACCCCGGTAGACGAGCGCTTATCTGCTGCGGTGATCTCGCGTATCAAGCTACTTGCCAATTTAAACATTGCCGAGCGGCGCCTACCGCAGGACGGCCGCATAATGATGCGCGTCAAGGGTCACGAGTTGGACCTGCGCGTGTCATCTTTGCCGACGGTTCACGGTGAATGTGTGGTGATGCGGGTGCTGGATCGCCAAAGCGTGCGGCTTGATATCGAAGACATGGGGTTCAGCCCCGATATCCTCAAGCACTACTTATCACTTCTGAATCGGCCGCACGGGGTATTGCTACTGACAGGCCCGACCGGCTCCGGTAAGACCACGACCCTCTATGCCTCCCTGTCCAATCTCGATTCGGATTCGCTGAAGATCATTACGGTGGAGGACCCGGTCGAATACCAGCTCGAGGGCATCAATCAGATTCCAGTGCAGTCCCAGATCGACCTGACCTTTGCCCGAGCGCTCCGCTCCATTCTCAGGCAAGACCCCGACATCATCATGATCGGTGAGATGCGGGATACCGAGACCGCGCAGATCTCGGTGCAGGCCGCGCTAACGGGTCACCTGGTGCTTTCCACGCTACACACCAATACCGCCGCGGGTGCGATTACCCGGTTGGAAGATATGGGTGTGGAACGCTTTCTGATCACGGCCGCGGTGAACGGCGTATTGGCTCAGCGCCTGCTCCGCAAGCTTTGCCCCGCGTGCAAGCGCCCGGCGCAGCTCGACGCCAAACAGTTGTCGCGCCTGGGTATGACCGGTGACGCACCGAAAGAAGCCGAAGTTTATGAGGCGGTGGGTTGCGACCAATGTAAGGGTACGGGCTACTCCGGGCGGTCGGCGATCCACGAACTTTTCGTGCTCGATGACGAAATTCAGCGTGCGATTCTCGATGGCTCCGATGCCAACCAGCTCCGTGAAGTCGCCCGTGCCAAAGGCATGGCGACGCTGTATGAGGACGGCATGCGAAAGGTTTTAGCCGGGGAAACCTCTATTGATGAGGTATTGCGTGTCACGCAGGATCAGGCGGAGCTGGACCTCGACTGAGGGTCCTGGAGATCTGGCGATGGCCACTTTTGAATATCGTGCTTCTGATCGATCGGGCAGCATGCAGCAGGGGGTTGAATCTGCGGCTGACTTGCAAAGTGCAGCCCGCGCGCTGCGCGCTCGTGGGCTCACGCCCATCGTTTTGAAGCCCGCGGGCAATGCTACGCTGTCCGCGCCCACAGGCGGAAGTGCTGACGGCACCAGTAAAGGCTTTTCCCTGCCGGGCTTCGGCGCTAAAACCGACCGGGTGACCCCCGAGCAGGTGCTTCGATTCACCTCCGAGCTGGGTATTCTGCTGCAGGCGGGTTTGCCGCTTGATCGCGCGATGAAGGTGCAGATCGATACCGCTCCCTTTGGCGCACATCGGGCGATGATGGAAGACATCCTCGCGACGCTCAAATCTGGCCGGTCTTTGACAGTCGGTCTTGAGAGTCACGGTAATGTTTTCAGCGGTTTTTACATCAGCATGGTCCGCTCAGGTGAGGCGAGCGGTAACCTTGCGGGCGTGCTCACGGAACTGGCGACTTACCTTGAACGCAGCCGTGCAGTGCGCTCGACCATTGTATCGGCCATGGTGTATCCCGCCATTCTTGCTGTGGTGGCGACGCTCTCGGTGGCCATCATGCTGGGCTACGTTGTCCCTGAGTTTGAGTCGCTATTTGAGGAGATGGGCGATGGCCTGCCCATGCTAACGGCAGTCATCATCTCGCTCGGCGATCTGGTGGCGGGATGGTGGTGGCTGATGGCGATTGTTATCGGGGGTCTGGTGACACTGGTCCGGCGCTGGCTGGCGACCCCGGGCGGTAGAAACTGGCTGGACGTTCGCGCGCTAACGGCGCCGCTCGCTGGCCCCTTGATCCGCAAGTTTGAGGTGTCGCGCTTTGCGCGCACCATGGGCACTTTGCTGGGCAACGGTGTTGCTATCCTGAAGGCGGCGGACATTGCCAGTGGCACGGTGGGTAACACTGTGTTGCGGCAACACCTTGATGATTTGGCGCCGGCGATCAAGCGCGGTGAGCGCCTCTCCAAAGCCATGCAGCCCGAGATGTTCTCACCCCTGGCGGTGCAGATGGTGCTGGTGG
>CBFHIW010000088.1:0-5448 GCA_965656065.1 Luminiphilus sp.
TCCTCCAAAAGTTGGGCCGGTATGCTCACCGGCGTGTCCAATAGAATTTGTGCGTAGCCCTTTGCCTGAGGATCATTGCGAAGGCTTGCGACGCCACCGCCACCCAGCGCGTGGTGCAAAACAAAATTAAGTGCAGGTAGCCCGGGTAACGCATAGCGATCCATCTCCGGGCTTGCCATAAAGTGCGCAAAACGGCTCGCTACATAGGACTCTGTCAGCGCGGCCGCAATCCAAGGAAAGTATTCCCGCTTGCGCGCCATCACGCCAATGTTGGCTTTGTCGCCTTTATCGCCTGAGCGTGCCCAGGCCAGACGCTCCAGCGGCACCTCGATCTGCTCGGCGCTCTCATCGGTGAGGGCTTCGATATCGATGGATTCGCCTCCAGCGTCGACTGACGTTTCCGTTGCCGCTACCGAATCTGAAAAAGACTGAGACTGGTCCGCAGTATGGATCTGTATATCAACGAGATCACGATCAGCAAGTATCGAGAACAGGCGGATGACTGGCGAGGACTTGGGGCGCGTGCCCGCGAAGGCACAGAACCCTGCCGGGGCGCCCAAGCCAACGCCGGCCAGCTCCCTCATCAAGAGGTCCGTCGCGCGCCGATCAGCGTGCCGGCAAGCGACCTTGACAGCGACTTCGCGGCTTCTGACATAACGGGCAGCCTCGCCCCAATGGCTCTCATCTCCGACCACTTCGACACACACATCCACATAATCTGGCGCACCCATCTTCGAAAGCTTGCGCCGCGCGCGCTGAATCGCCTCATCCGCAAAAATACGGGCCTTTTCCGCCGCTCGCGCACCGACGTAAAAGCCGATCATGCCTGCCCGCCAGCCGTCAGCCCACGTCATTGAGGTCTTGTATTGCGCCGGTACGCCGCGCCCACGCGCGCCAGCCACACTGACGCGATCCTGATCAACCTGCTCCAGCGCAACTTGAGTGAAATCACAGATCACATCGGGTAGGTAATAAGCAGCAGGATCACCGATCTCGTAGAGTAATTGCTCGCCGACTGTGCCAATGGTCACGCAGCCGCCCGTGCCCTTTGGCTTGGTCATGACAACTCCGCCATCTGCAGCAATCTCTGCAATGGGGTAACCCACTTCGTGGAGGGTATCGGCCACCTCGTGCCAATCGGTGTAGTTACCACCGGTGGCCTGTGGCCCACACTCGATCAAGTGTCCAGCGAGTGAGCCTGCGGCCAGCAAGTCCAGATCGTTGCGCTGCCACCCAAAGCGGTGGATACACGCACCCAGCGTCACCGCGCTGTCGACACAGCGGCCAGTCACGACAATATCAGCGCCTTGGTTCAAGGCCTCGGCGACCGGAAACGCGCCAAGATAGGCATTGGCACTGGCGATGGCATCGCGGGGGGGCGTTTGCTCACCCGTGAACATTTCTGCGGGCTCTGCAGCCAGCACCTCATCTAGCTTGGGCATGAGGTCATCGCCGGTGATCACTACCACCTTCAACGACAGCCCCGCATCCGCAATCAACTGTCTGATCGCGCGGCCACAGGCCTCGGGGTTCACGCCACCCGCATTACTAATCAGCTTAACGCCTGACTCGGCGATGGCCGCGAGATGAGGCGCCACAATGGCGCTGACAAAGTCAGTGGCATAGCCTTTTTCAGGGTCCGCGGCTTTGGCGCGAGCCATGATCGACATGGTGATCTCAGCGAGATAATCAAACACGATGAAGTCGAGGTCACCCTCAGCCAAAAACTGGGGGAGTGCGAGATCCGCCTCGCCCCAATAGCCCGTGGCACCGCCGATACGAATCATACTGCCCGCCCTTGATTGCGCTGAGTAATACTCAGGTTGCTACCAAAATGATTTTAACTCATTTAAAATGAGTCTAATTCAGTATACGGGCGCCATCCAATGTCGGCAACACCTCGCCACACCTCAAGGGCGCGTATTGAAGCCAAAGAATCGAGCATCCTCGACGCGGCCGAGAGGATTTTTGCTCAGGCCGGATTCGATGGCGCCAAAGTATCGGACATCGCGCGCGCGGCGTCGGTCGCCGAGGGTACGGTGTACCTCTACTACAAGAACAAGCAGGACCTGCTTGCCGGGGTGGTGGGTCGTTTCTGGACCCAACTGACATTGGGCGCCGAGGCGGCCATCGAACCTGACGCGACGACATTAGAGCAACTGGAACAACTGGGCCGCTACCACCTGCAATCTCTACTGAATCAGTTTGAGGTGGTCTCTCTCACCTATCGGGCGCGTCCGCAGCAGGAACAGGACCTCGACCAGGTGCGTGAGTACGTCAGAGTATTTGATCGCATCATGCAGCGCGGCGTGGACCGGGGTGAACTCCCCAATGGCGGGCCTATTGGTCAGTTGCGCGACGTTTTTTTTGGCACATTGGAATTTTCAGCGCGCACGCTGAAGCTACGCGAGCGCTCCTACGACCACTCCGTTGTGACCAATCTATTGTCAATTATGGTGGGCTCAACTGACGCTGCCGCAGGCGCATCGACAGGCAAAGAACCCAGTAACCGGGAACTGATGAAGACGCTCAAATCGATTCAGAGACAGCTGAAAACGTTTGGCGACTAGCGTGGGGGCTGTTTCGTAGGCTGGAGTCGGTGGGTGTGAGCAGATCTGCTCAAATATAGGCTAGTGGCTGGATACATCGGATGTTCCCCGCCAAAGCTCACGGCCCCACTGTATTTGACTTCAACTCTGTTGGAGTCGACGCAGCATGCTGTCAACAGGCAAAGGAGAGGCTGCCCCTGTTTATAGGCATGCCCTTGGTCACGCCACCTATGAACGCCATCGCCCAAAGCAAACTCTGCTCTACCAACTTGTAGAGAAACACTACCCAGCACTAGTTGAGCAATTGGAAGCCCAGGGCAAAAGCCTGCCCACTCATGTCCATCGAGAGTTTGAAGCCTATCTCAAATGCGGTCGCCTCGAGCACGGGTTTCTTCGCGTGCGTTGCGATACGTGCCACTTCGAGCGCCTGGTGGCGTTTTCTTGTAAGAAGCGAGGATTCTGTCCCAGCTGCGGTGCCCGTCGCATGGCCGAGACTGCGGCACTTCTCTCGGACGAGGTATTTCCCGATGTGCCATTGCGTCAGTGGGTGATCAGTTTTCCGTTTCCCCTACGGTACCTGTTCGCTGCCCATCCCCATGCAATGGGTAAGGTCCTGGGAATCGTTCATCGGGTTATCTCGAGCCACCTGATCCATAAGGCTGGACATTCGCTCAAGGAGGGCGCGACCGGGGCCGTAACGCTGATTCAGCGTTTTGGTAGTGCACTGAACTTGAATATTCACTTCCATATCCTGTTTCTGGACGGCGTCTACGTGTATCGCGACGATCGTCCGCCCCGCTTTCAACGCGTCAAGGCACCGAACAAAGACGTGTTGGAGGAGTTGATTCAACTGATCAGCCAGCGTGTAGGTCGCTGCCTCGAACGCCAGGGTTTGCTGGAACAGGACACCGAGAGCGCCTGGCTGGATCTCGACCCTGCTGAAGACAACGATGCTATGCCCCAGATCCTAGGCAGTTCCGTCTCCTACCGGATCGCCGCCGGCCCACAGCAAGGGCGCAAGGCCTTCATGATTCGCACCATCCGCCCGCTGGACCGACCTGACCCCGGACTGGAGCGAGTGGCCAAGGCGAATGGGTTCTCCCTGCACGCGGGGGTGAGCTGCGAGGGAAAGCAGAAAGACAAACGCGAGCGCTTGTGCAGGTATATTGCTCGCCCCGCCGTAGCCGTTCCCCGTCTCTCACTCAGTTCCACCGGCAAGGTGATATATACCCTGAAGACGCCCTACCGGGATGGAACGACCCAGGTAGCCTTCGACCCTGTAGATTTCATTGCGCGGTTGGCTGCTCTGATACCGAAGCCGAGAGTCAATCTCACCCGCTACCACGGCGTCCTGGCTCCAAATCACCGCTGGCGAGGGATGGTCACACCAGCCAAACGCGGCAAAGGAGTGAAGCGAATCGCCAATGCTGAAGTTCGCTCACCCGCTGAACGACACGTCGCGATGTCTTGGGCCCAGCGACTCAAGCGCGTATTCAATATCGATATGGAAGTTTGTGGTCGCTGTGGCGGGTACGTCAAAGTCATCGCTTGCATTGAGGATCAGGACATCATCGACAGGATCCTGGCTCACATACGTGATAAAGAGCTGGCCACCCCTTCCCTACCGCTACTGACACCACCATCTCGAGCACCCCCTGAGACATTGCCTCTTTTCGCTGGTAAGGAATCCAGTTCAACAGCACTCAATCAGCAAGGAAGCCACTGAGAAATCCGTTGGTATGGAGCTGTTCGTGCCCGGTTTAGAAGGTGAGCGAAAAAGATCTACAAGACCAGCAATGCGAGTACTAACCGCAGGCACTCTCTGAGCTTGCATCCATGATCTCATGCCTCCACGACCATTTTCTGGACGACCAGCTACTCTCGACACCCCATTTATACTTCCTATACTTGCATCATTAATGTTTAACTATTTGATTCTATTAACTTAAACCCGAGCATCCACAGCGCTATTTGCACTATAGAGCACAACCAATCAGGGTGAGTCCCGCAAATCTCCCGCAAGCAGCGGGCGGGCTTCCCCGCCAATCTCCACTCCGCCAGGTCTTAGCGGCATATATTGCCAGCACTGCTAATATCTGAATCAATTCAGTGAGGTGACATATGCCAACCAGAAACGTGGTCTTAACAGAACAGCAGGAGATCTTCGTAGGAAAACTGGTCGAAAACGGCCGGTATCAAAATGCGAGCGAGGTCCTGCGCCACGGACTGCGGCTGTTGGAGGATCGGATGCAGCAACGGGAAACGGAGCTGGCAAGATACCAGGCCAAGTTGGAGCAATAGACGCCGACCAAGCAGGTGACTGCACAAGGCCTGGTAGCTGTAAAACGTGGCAAGTCGAAAGCCAGGCGCAGGGCTGCTGCGAAGACAGCTGCGGCGTAGCAAGCCGGATGGGAACTAGGACCGCTACGGAGAAATCGGCTAGGCGTCCGGTTGCACTTCGGGCGCAGCCCGGGCGAAGGCGTACAGCGCCCTGCAGTAATCATTGACCCGCAGGATATTGGGGTAGTCCGCGAGGGGCACCTCGAAGCGCTGCGCGTTATACACCTGGGGTACCAGGCAGACGTCGCCGAGTGTGGGCGTGTCACCGCAGCAAAACGGCGAGCTGTTGGCCGCGAGCGTTTGCTCGATGGCGTCAAAGCCGCGTCGCACCCAGGTGGCGTACCACTGGCCTGTCTGCTCCTTGCTCGCGCCCAGTCCGTTGCCCAGGTACCTGAGGATGACCAGGTTGTTGAGAGGGTGGATGTCGCAGACGATGCTGTTGACCAGTGTGCGCACCCTGGCCCGCCCCAATGGGTCACCCGGGAGCAGGGCCGGTTCGGGGTGGGTCTCTTCCAGCCATTCCAGTACGGCCACCGATTGCGCGATCAAATGGCCTTCA
>CBFHIW010000089.1:0-5433 GCA_965656065.1 Luminiphilus sp.
CCCAGCTGATAGCTGACAGCCACCAGGCCTAAGGGTGCACCGATAAAACAGGCCGACAGTAGCGCCAACGACCATTTCCCCAGCTCAAGGGTCCGGGACGCCGCGTGTCGGTTGAGAAGGATTAATTTCAAGTCAGAGTATCGCTTTAACCAGGTGGCGAATAATGCCATTTTCAGGGGGTCAGGGGAACCAAAGTCCGGCACCGAAAGGGCCTTTTACACATCTTTTTGGACAGGCCGTAGACAGGTCCAAACGCCGTATAAATCGATCCTGGCGCGCGATGCTCAGGCGCAGAAGCAGCGCAATGGGGGATCGCGGGGGTGCGCCTGTGGTTCAGGCCAACTGCAGATCCTGTGGTAGAGCCCAGTCCAGCGGCGCGTCGGCCTCATCCTCAAAGGTGACCCACTCCCAGCTCTGAGGATGCTCAAATAGCGCACGCACGAGACGATTGTTGAGCGCGTGGCCTGACTTGATGCCCTCGTATTCAGCGAGGAGTTGATGCCCGGCAAGATACAAGTCGCCTATGGCATCCAGCATCTTGTGCTTCACAAACTCGTCGTCGTAGCGCAGGCCGCCCTCATTGAGGATGCGATAGTCATCAATGACGATCGCATTATCCACGCTGCCGCCCCGGGCCAGCCCGCGCGACCGCATATATTCGAACTCATGGACAAAGCCAAAGGTTCTCGCACGGCTGATCTCACGGACGAACGCCTCGCTACTGATATCCAGCGTGGCGCGCCCCGACTGCTCCCGAAATACGGGATGATCAAAATCGATGGCAAAGGTGACCCTGAAGCCGCCGTAGGGTTTGAGTGTTGCGGTCTTGTCACCGTCGCTGACGGTGATCGGTTCAGTCACCCGGATAAAGCGCTTGGCTTCTTGCTGTTCTTCGATGCCGGCCGATTGTAGCAGGTAGACAAAAGGCCCCGCAGAGCCGTCCATGATCGGCACTTCCGCCGAATCCATATCGATATAGGCATTATCGATGCCCAGACCGCAGAAGGCCGACAACAGATGCTCTACCGTGGTGACTCTGGCCTCGCCTGACCCCAGGCTGGTGGACAGATCCGTCTCATCGACCCAGTCCGCCCGGGCGGGGATGTCCCGGACCGGACTCAGGTCAGTGCGACGAAACACAATGCCGGTGTCCGCTGGTGCCGGACAGAGCATCATGCCCACCTTATTGCCGGAGTGAAGCCCCACGCCGGTCGATTTAATCGACTCCCGCAGGGTGCGTTGCCGCAGCATAGTTATCCCCTTTGATCAGGGGCGACATTACTAGGCCCGGCTAACGCAATCCAGCACTCCTGCCCCGACTATTTACGCCAATCGACGCTTTACAGCGTGTCAGTCGGCCTGACGGCGCAAAAAGGCGGGAACATCGAATAACTGCTCGTCGAGATCCTCGTCTAATTTGACGGCAGCCTGCCCATCCACCGTCGCTGCGGCCTGACGCCGCTTACCGGGCGGCAGATCGTAGTTCTCGTAGTCCGCACCCGATGTCGCGGGACGCGCTGCGACCGTGGGCTCCACTGTGGTCAGGGTCGGGCGCGCCTCGGCATTGCGAAGCCCCGTTGCCACCACGGTAACCTTGAGGCTGTCAGTCATATCCGGATCAATCACCGTGCCAACCACCACCGTGGCATCCTCTGAGGCAATGTCCTCTATGGTGGCACCCACCTCAGAGAACTCGCCGAGGGAGAGGTCGAGACCGGCCGTAATGTTCACCAGAATGCCGCGTGCACCGCTGAGATCTATGTCATCCAGCAGCGGACTGTTAATCGCACGCTCGGCGGCTTCTCTGGCGCGGCTTTCACCGCTCGCGCTGCCCGTACCCATCATCGCGGAACCCATTTCTGACATCACCGTGCGCACGTCGGCAAAGTCGACGTTCACGAGGCCGGGCCGAATGATCAGATCAGCAATACCTTGCACCGCACCCAACAAGACGTCGTTGGCCTCCTTGAAGGCATCGAGCAGTGTGGTATTGGAGCCCAGGACTTCTAGCAGCTTCTCATTGGGGATTGTAATCAGGGAGTCGCAGTGCCGCGCGATCTCCGCGAGACCCTCTTCCGCGGTATTGAGTCGCTTCTTGCCTTCAAAACTGAACGGCCGGGTGACCACTGCGACGGTGAGAATACCGAGTTCTCTGGCCACTTCGGCGACGATCGGCGCAGCGCCCGTCCCCGTGCCACCGCCCATGCCCGCCGTCACGAACACCATGTCCGCTCCGTGCAAGGCGTCGGCGATGCGGTCACGATCTTCGAGGGCCGCTGCTCGCCCCACCTCGGGGTTGGCGCCGGCGCCCAAGCCTTTCGTAATACCGGCGCCCAACTGCAGTACCGTTTTCGAACTGATATCCGAAAGGGCCTGCGCATCAGTATTGGCGCAAATAAAATCCACGCCGTCGACCTGGTGATCGATCATGTGGCGAACGGCGTTACCGCCACCGCCACCGACACCGATCACCTTGATTACGGCACTTTGTGGTGCACTGTCTACTAGTTCAAACATCGTTTTCTCCCCTTTTTAAAAAAAGCTCCAAACCGCAGAGCTCTACCAAAACTCGTTGTCCTGAAAATTTAAAAATGCCGCGCCAACCACGCTTTCACGCGACCTGCGAAGCTGATGCCTTCTGCCTCCACTCCGTGGCGCACACGCGCGCCATCCCGGGTCTCTTCTGCGCCATACAGGAGCAGGCCCACCGCCGTGGCATAAATCGGATTACGGATAATGTCGTGCAGGCCGCGCGCGTATTGCGGCGCCCCCACTCTGACCGGCATGTGGAAGATCTCCTCTGCGAGGTCTACCGCACCTTCCATCTTTGATGTACCGCCGGTCAGTACCACGCCGGCGGGTATCAGCTCTTCGTAACCGGAGCGTCGCAGTTCCGACTGAATCAGGGTGAACAATTCGTCATAGCGAGGCTCCACGACTTCCGCAAGCGATTGTCGAGAGAGATCTCTGGGCGGCCGATCGCCAACGCTGGGCACCTTGATCGTCTCGTCAGGCCCTGCCAGCTGAGTCAGCGCACAGGCGTAGCGGATTTTGATCTCCTCTGCGTGCTGGGTCGGGGTACGCAGCGCCATGGCGATGTCATTGGTCACCTGGTCGCCGGCAATCGGAATAACGCCGGTATGGCGTATCGAGCCGTCCGTAAAGATGGCGATATCCGACGTCCCGCCACCAATATCAACCAGACAAACACCCAGATCCCGTTCGTCCTCTGTGATCACCGAGTAGCTGGATGCGAGTTGTTCCAGAATGATGCCGTCGACCGACAGTCCGCACCGTTCAATACACTTTTCGATGTTCTGTGCCGCGTTCACGGCGCAGGTTACGAGGTGCACTTTGGCCTCAAGGCGAACCCCGGACATTCCCAGCGGCTCTCGAATCCCTGACTGGTTGTCGATGACGAACTCCTGCGGGAGCACGTGCAATACCTTCTGGTCGGCTGGGATCGCCACCGCTTGTGCCGCGTCGATAACGCGGTCAATGTCTTGCTCAAAGACCTCCTGATCGCGAATCGCCACAATCCCGTGCGAATTCACCGAGCGAATGTGACTGCCGGCGATACCCACATAAACGGAGTGAATCTGACAGCCCGCCATCAGCTCGGCTTCCTCTACCGCGCGCTGTATCGCATTGACCGTAGACTCGATATTGACCACGACACCCTTTTTCATACCTCTGGATGGATGTGAGCCGATGCCCACGACCTCCATGCCACCATCCGGGTCGATCTCGCCGACAACCGCGACGACCTTAGAAGTGCCGATATCGAGTCCGACAATCATCTGCTTGCTCTCTTGCTGAGCCATTACCCTTCTCCCCTGTTCTGCGCGCCTTGCATTGCCAACTCGGCATCGCTGAATGTCACGGCAGCGCCGTACTCGTAGCGCAGATCCACTTTGGCCACCGCCTGCGCGGGCAGCTCCTCTTCCCAGAGCCGCTTGAAGCGCGTCACTCGGTGGGAAATATCTTTCGCTCCCAGTAACAGCGACAGGCCGCTATCTAACCGGACAACCACTTGCCCCAGCGAGTCGAGTGACAGTTCGCTGATCTGTAATCCGGTAGGCTCAAGCAGCCCTGTCAGGACTTGATACCGCCGCATCAGAGAACCCTCGGCGCCATCCGGGCCACTGAGCAGTGGAAGATCTTTGTAGAGCGGGTCTGGGATCGCCGCAAAAACTTCGCCCTCATGGTTGAGGTATCCCCCCTCTCCCCATCGGGCCAGCGGCCTCTGCTCGGTGAGCGTCACCTCAATTTCCGCCGGCCAGCGTCTTCGGGTATTGACCCGGTAAACCCAGGGCAGCGACTCGAGCTCATGGCGAAGATCAGTGAGATCCGTGGCCAAAAAGCCCGCCGCGACGCGGGGTGCCAATCGTGACTGGATCGCCTCGATATCAATATGTTGAACGTCACCCATGACGGTCAGCCGCTCTACCTGCTGGGCACTGAGATGGGTGCCCCCTTGGTAAAGCCCGACACTCACCAGGGCAACTCCGGTCGCTAGCAGACTCCTATTCACCCAGCGCCTAAGCCGCGAGACAGGCACGGTGGTCACCTGGCCCGCACTCGCTTTTCGCGTTGCGCGGCGCGGTAACCTGGCGTCATTGCTTGGCATGGCGCACCTCCAGGCTGTGTTCATAAATCTCGGTCAACAGATCAAGCAGGCTGAGCCCCGCCACTTTGGCGGCGAGGGGTACAAGGCTGTGGGAGGTCATGCCGGGAACAGTATTGACCTCAAGCAGCTGCCAGGCCCCACCGGCCTCACGCATCACATCGACCCGGCCCCACACCTCACCGCCGACCGCGGCAAAAGCGGCCAGCGCCAGTTCAGACAGTGCTCTCTCCTCCTCGGCGGCCAAGTCCGACGGACAGGTAAACCGGGTCTCTTCGGAGTGATATTTGGCGTCGAAATCGTAGAAATCACCGGATACGTCAATGCGAATGCTCGGCAGTGCTCTGTCGCCAAGGATGGCGACGGTGTATTCCGGCCCGGAGACGAACTGCTCGGCCATCACATCGGTACCAAATGTGCTGGCGTGACGGTAGGCGGCCTCGAGCTCAGCAGCGTTACCGGCCTTGGTCATACCCAGGGAGGAGCCCTCGAGCGCCGGTTTCACAAAAACCGTGCCCAGTGCCTCAATCACCGCCTGCCAATTCGTCTCAGGCGTCAATTGCTGAAAGGCGGGTGTGGGCAAGCCCAGCCCCTGCCACAGCCACTTGGTGCGAACCTTGTCCATGGTCAGCGCAGACGCCATGAGATCGCAGCCGCTATAGGGCAGCTTCATGAGCTCGAATAGCCCCTGCACCGTGCCGTCTTCGCCACCTGGACCGTGCAACAAATTAAAGGCAAACGAGGCCTCCTTGAGTTGCCCCGGCCAGCCCTCCTCTGCCGTATCGACTCGCAGCACCTGCGCACCG
>CBFHIW010000090.1:0-5159 GCA_965656065.1 Luminiphilus sp.
CCGCGAGCCGACGTGGGCGAAGCGTTCCCCAACATTGATGGCTCCGGAACGTCGGGGTTCTCTGTGCCCTTCCGCTACAGCGCGCTGAGTGCTGGTGAACACACTGTGTCAGTTGTCGTGACGGATGGCTTTGGAGACCGCACGGAACGCAGTGCGACCTTTGACGTGGTGCGCTTTGAGCAACCCTTTGTCAGCAAAGCTGAGACACCCACTATGAATTGGTCTCAGGCATCAACGTACGCCGATTACATTACTGTTCAGGGTGTTCAAGTCGGAGATAACGCTTATACCGTGACTCTCCGCTGGCAAACACAAACCCAGTCCTTTGAGATCGTCAGTATCATCAAGAAGTAGGGGCTAATTCCGCACGCATACATAGCGTCAAAAGCGGACTGACAGTACTTCAGCGACCACAACTCGAAGCTTCGTCACTCCGAGCACATCGCGATGGCACGCATCATTGCGCGTGCTTTGCTGAGTGTTTCCTCCCACTCTGAGGTGGGCACCGAATCCGCGACGATACCCGCGCCCGCTTGCAAAATAGCCTCGCCGTCTTTCACTACCACAGTGCGGATAGCGATGGCGGTATCCATATCCCCTGACCAAGACAAGTAGCCAACCGCGCCGCCATAAATGCCACGCTTCACCGGTTCAAGCTCATCAATGATTTCCATGGCCCGCACCTTGGGCGCCCCGCTTAGTGTCCCTGCCGGCAATGCAGCGCGCAGTGCATCGACTGCAGACATGCCCTCACGGGCGCAGCCGGTGACGTTGGAGACAATATGCATCACATGGGAATAGCGCTCGATCACCATGTTCTCAGTCAGCGTCACGCTGCCCGCCTCACTCACCCGGCCCACATCATTGCGACCCAGATCAATCAGCATCAGGTGCTCGGCAATCTCTTTCTTATCAGCCAGCAGTTCTGTCTCGAGCGCCTGATCCTCCTCCTCGGTCGCACCCCGCCGGCGGGTACCGGCGATCGGTCGAACGGTCACTAACCCCTCTTCGAGTCGCACCAGAATCTCGGGGGATGAGCCAATCACCTCGAATCCATCAAGATCCAGAAAGTACATGTAGGGCGAGGGATTCAAGTTTCTGAGCGCGCGGTATAGAGACAGTGGTGGCGCTTTCAATGGCAGCGACAATCTTTGCGAGGGCACGACCTGCATCACCTCACCCTCGAGGATGTACTCCCGAATCCGCTCTACCCAGGCCTCGTATTCGGATTGCTCGGTTCGGTAACGGATAACACTGTCGTCAAATTCATCTACTGCCGGATCAAGATTGATCGAGCCAAATTGCGCATGGGCGCTGGCCAGCGTCGCCTCAATCTCGTCGAGGCGCGTAAGGGCTGCTTCGTAGGCGTTGTCGCGAGTGGCATCGGCATTCACCACCACCGTGAGCGTACCGCGCAGGCCATCAAAGATCAGCACCTCCTCCGCCAGTACGAGCAAAATATCGGGCACATTCAATTCATCAGGTGGGCAGGAATCCATCAACTTGGATTCGGTATATCTCACGGTGTCGTAACCAAAGTAGCCGACGAGCCCGCCGTGAAAAACGGGGAGCTCCGGCGCGGGTGCGCTCAAAAATTGCTGCTGGTAGCGCTCGATCTCCCGCAAGGGATCCGCTACGTCGCGGCTCTCGATGCACTCACCCGACTCAAACAGGCTGAGCCGATAACCTTCAACGGTTAACCAGGTTTTTGCAGGCAAGCCGATGATGGAATAGCGGCCCCACCGCTCTCCGCCCTCTACGGATTCGAACAGAAAAGAACGCGGACCCTGAGCCAATTTGGCGTAAGCAGAGAGCGGGGTTTCGGCATCGGCCAGCACTGTGCGCGAAACCGGAATGCGATTGAAGCCCTCGGCTTTTTTTGCGGAAAACTCGGGTTGGGTGACGGTAGTGGCCACGCCTAGGAAACGGTCGCCAGATTGGCGCGCATTTGATCGACCACGGCTTTATAGTCCGCTGCCTTGAAAATCGCAGAGCCCGAGACAAAGGTATCTGCACCGGCAGCCGCAACGTCCGCAATATTATCTGCCCCCACGCCGCCGTCGACCTCGAGCCGAATATCGCGACCCGAGGCATCGATGAGCGCCCGCGCCGCTTTTAGTTTATCCAAGGTAGCCGGGATGAAAGCCTGCCCACCAAAGCCCGGGTTGACCGACATCAACAACACCATATCGATGTTTTGGATGGCGTAATCCAATGCATTAAGTGACTCGGCGGGGTTAAACACCAGTCCGGGTTTGCACCCCAGATCGCGTATCAACTGGATGGAGCGGTCGACATGCTGAGAGGCATCGGGATGAAACGTGATGTAGGTGGCCCCTGCCTCGGCAAACATCTCAATCAACGCATCGACGGGCTGCACCATCAGATGCACATCGATCGGCGCGGTCACACCGTGATCGCGGAGCGCCTGGCATACCATGGGCCCCACAGTGAGGTTGGGCACATAGTGGTTATCCATGACATCAAAGTGCACCATGTCCGCTCCGGCCGCGAGCACGGCGTCGACCTCTTCGCCCAAACGCGCAAAGTTAGCTGCCAAAATCGAGGGCGCAATCAGATAGTCAGGCACGGGATCGGTGCTCCGGGTTCGCTGGAGCGGGTAGTTTACTGGTTGGCTGAATCCGAGGGAAATCGGCGGTTGAGCGCCACAAGGCGCTCAGGCGTGCCGACATCCTCCCACAGGCCTTGATACAGCTCTCCAGAGAGTGATGCCCGCGCAATGGCCTCATCCAACAGCGGCTTCAAAGGGTGCCGACCCGGCGCGCAATCTGCAAACAGCCCAGGGTCATACACCCCGATGCCGCTGTACGTAGCAATGCCGCCGTTTATCGAAGATGTCGAACTCTGTGCCAATGCGCTGACACGATGCCTCTCGACAGATAGATTGGCTTCGGGCACGGACGTTTGCTCTGGCGCTAAATCCTGAGTGGCATCCGAGCTCTCTGCAGCCACAGTTAGATCTTCGACACGGCGATCACTCAATAAGAAGTCACCCTTTGGACGATGCGCTGGATTGGGCACCAACACGATGTGCGCACCCCGCTCAGCGGGCGCGGTCTCCCGCAACTGAGCAAAGGGATAATCCGTAAACACGTCACCATTGACGAGCAGGAACGGCGCATCGCCGAGATGCGGCAGGGCCTGAATAATGCCGCCCGCTGTTTCAAGCGGGGTCTGCTCTGCCGAGATCGAGATCGAGATCTGCCACTGACTACCATCCCCCAGGAAATCGACCAACTGCTGTCCGAGGTGGGAGACGTTGACCACTATCTCTGCGAAACCCGCTGCACTGAGTCTCGCAATGTGATGCTCGATCAGCGGCTTACCGGCCACCTCGAGAAGCGGTTTGGGCGTGACATCGGTCAGCGGCTGCATCCGGCGGCCCTCCCCCGCGGCGAGGATCATCGCCTTCATACAGCCCAACCTTGAGAATCAATCGCTTTGTACCAGGATTGCTCGCGAATCACCGCCATCAGCTCTGATTCAAACCAGTCTCTAAAGTCAGCCACGCTACTGTGCGCGTCGGCAGTTAAAGCGAGCGCTTCTCGCACGTACTCGGTCACCAGCGGCAAGTCCGCCAAATACGACGACTTGTGATCTCGCAGGTGCAATCGCGCAAACACCCCGAGCACCCTGAGGTGGCGTTGCAAACCGGTGAGATCAAACCATCGCTGGAACTGCGCTGCAGTCACAGTCTCAAGTTGAGCCGCTAGAGTCTGTCGTCGCGACGCCTGTTCCGCCGACGGCGCGGGGGAATTTATCGATACCGCGGCAGCACCCGCATTGCTCAGCTGCATCAAATAACCGTCGAGCCACTCCAACTGCTGCGCTCGTGGCCAGCGGATATAGCAGTCCTTAAGGAGTGACACCGGGTCGTAAGTGATCGGGCCCAACACCGCATCCTGAAAATCAATCACGCCGAGCTCACCCTGCTCGAGCAGCATCAGATTGCGGCTGTGGAAGTCGCGATGCACCCACACAGTCGGCTGCTCAGCGAACACGCTGATCAGATAATCGGTCAGCGTCGCACAGCACTGGCGCAAGCGTTCATCGGGCTGGATGCCCAACAGGCCGGAGAGGAACCACTCGGGAAACACGTCGAGCTCAGTTTTCAGCCGCTCGGCATCATAGGCAGGGATGTCTACTTGTTCACACGGCAGGCTGATCTGGCACACCAGTGCATCGAAGGCCTGTTGATAGAAGGCAGTCGCAGAGTCGGGGTCGGAAACTAGCCAGGGCAGCAGTTGTTGGTCGCCAAAATCCTCCAGCAAAAACCAGCCCTGCCGCAGTGACTGCGCCCACACCGCCGGCGTGCGAACACCGGCTTTAGCCAGCTGTGCGCCAACACTCAAGAAGGCCTCATTGTTCTCCGATGCTGGCGACACCATCGCGATGCAGGAAGGTATTTCTCGCGCCTCCCCGCCAATGGCCAGTGTCGCTGGCCCATTTGATAGCGTGACCCGATAATACCGACGCGGGCTGGCATCACCGGCAATCAGCTCGATCTCTATTTGGGATAGCGCACACTGCAGCGCCTCCGCTATCCACTCTGCCAGTCCTGCCGGGTGATGACTCATATCGGGCTCAGATGCTCCTCTGACCGCCCCCTGACAGTTCAATTACGCTGAAACGCCAAGGGTCACGGCTTGACTGAGTGTATCGCGCTTGGGCGCCTTTACCTCGGCCAATCGGCAAAAATTGGCGGCTGTGGGCGGTCAAATTGTCCGCGCATCTGCAGGCACCTTGGATTATCATGCCCAACGTTCTTTTTATCCCCCCGTGTGAACCGTAAGCCCCCGTGAACCCACAACTTCTTCAACCGATAGCGCGTCCAAAAATGCTGGTACTGGCCGTCGCAGCAACGCTCAGTTCAGTGCCACTTGGCGCCGAGAGCCTGTTCGAGGAAGCCGTTGTCGCCGATATGGACTGGCAGCCAATGCGGGTCATCCCATTAGAAGAGCAGGACCGGGCGTGTCGACAGTGCGGTGGTCGTTTTGCCGATCCACTTGCCGGCGCTGACCTCAGCCAGTCACCTACCGAGGCCGACCTTGAGGTCTACGCAGACGATACCGAGGTAACGGAGGGTGAGCTCTTATTCCAAGGCAATGTCTCACTGAAGCAGGGTTATCGTCAGGTCA
>CBFHIW010000091.1:0-4952 GCA_965656065.1 Luminiphilus sp.
ACCGGATCGTCCTGAACCGGTCTACCAACCCAGTCTCTTTGGGCGTAATTTGCTATCACTACACGTTGGGTGGTCGCCGCGCCGATAGCTTCGTCAACGCGCCATTTCTGCACGGAGATCGTGCGCTGAAAACCCTCTGCTATCAACTGTTGGCACCCGTGGAGAACCTCAACCTGTCACCGTGTTAACACCGCAATCAATTTAGACCCCGAGCCAGTCTCTGGAACGAGTGGTCACGCCGCGAGCGCCCCTCTAGAATGCCCATTCAAGAACTCACACGACATAAGAAGAGGAACCTATGAGTCGCATCAGCTTTGTACCGACCTCCGAGTGGAGTGAAGAACTCCGAACATTCGTCGCCGCCGACAGTGCGACAGAATTAGAGCTGGGTATCACAAGGATGCTCGCCCACTCACCGGAACTCGCGATGGGTTTGCTTGGCTTTGGCGGGGCCATGGTGACTAAACGGACGCTGCCTGAGCGTTTGATCGAGCTATTGAGATTGCGCGTGGCGTTTCATAACCAGTGCCGGAGCTGCATGGCAATCCGCTACCGCGCAGCCAATGCCGACGTCTCCGAAGACGATGTCTGTAGCTTGGAACAGCCACATGAAGCAGAGTCTCTCAACAATCGGGAACGCCTTGCGGTTGAACTGGGCGACCGATTCGCCTGCGATCATTTATCCATCGATGGGGCATTTTTTGAGCAGCTTAAAGCGCTCTTTTCAGAAGCCGAAATTGTGGAGCTACTGATGCATTGCGCGCTCTATGTGGGAGTGGGCCGACTGGCCGCGGTGCTGGATATGACCGAGGACCTTCCTGAGGGTTTCAATTTGCCCTTCGGCCACGGTAATCACGTCACGCCGACATCGGGTGACCCGGTGGTGGTGAGGTAAGCAGGGTGGCGATGACTTTCACTGGGTATCGGGGCATCGCCAACGATCACCCTTCTGGGCTCCTGGCTAGCAAGCATGACAGTCTGCGGGTCGGACTGATCCTCTTCGCGCTATTGAGCACAGTACTGGTCGCGTCCCGCGCTTTAGCCGCACCCTATCAAGGATGGTCACTGCCCGGCGCGGACGAGGGAGGTGGGCACTTCAGTCGCGCGACACAAATCACCCCGGACAATGTTGGGGAACTTGAGATCGCGTGGACGCATCGCTCGGGAGACTTCAGAGAGGGCGAGAATTTCATCGGTGGATTAAGCGGCGAAGCGCCACTGCAGTCGTCCTGGCAGGCCACACCGGTGCTCATCGAAGATCACTTGTATCTCTGCACCCCTTTTAACCGCATTCTGGCAATTCACGCCGAAACCGGGATAGAGCGCTGGTCCTATTCCCCCGACATCGACCTGGAAAGCTTCCCTATGCCGCGTTGTCGGGGCGTGACCCAATGGACTGACGAGCGCGTCCCACCGACCGAGCCCTGCCATCGTATGGTCATTGCACCGCTCATGGATGCGCGGGTGCTTGGCCTGGACGCGGTTACCGGTCAGACCTGCCCATTTGGTGAGGTGGCGGAACTCGACCTCAGTAAAGGCCTTGGCCCCTATGAGGCCGGGTTCTACATGCTGAATACCCCGCCGGCAATTACCGGCAATACGTTGATCACCGGCGGCTCGGTGGCAGACAACATCACCACCGCCGTCCCCAGTGGTGTGGTGCGCGCCTACGATTTAACCACCGGTGCACTGTTGTGGGCCTGGGAGCCCATTGTCGCCGTTGAACCGTCGACCTCTGCCGCAGCTGGGAGCGATATCGATGAGAAAGTTCCGTCCTCAGACAGCGCCACAGATCAGCGCTATCAGCAGGGCACGACCAATTCCTGGTCCTACCTGTCGGTCGATCCTGAACTGGGGCTAGTCTATGTCCCCACGGGCAATACGTCGCCGGACTACTACGGAGGGCACCGCGGCAACCTCGATCACTACTCGAGCTCCGTGGTAGCCCTGTCGATCGCCACGGGAGAAGTGGTGTGGCACTTCCAAACCGTACATCACGATATCTGGGATTTCGACGTGCCCTCCCAGCCGACCCTGTTTGAAGCAGAGATCGAAGGCCGCGAGGTCAAGGGCTTGGCCCAAACCACTAAGCAAGGCTATGTCTTTCTGCTGGATCGGGTGACAGGTGAGCCGCTGTTCCCGGTCGAAGAGGTGCCGATGCCGCAGGGGACCGTGCCGGGTGACTACACGTCTCCCACCCAGCCAGTCCCCACCAAGCCTCGCTCGTTATTCGATTTACCGGGCGAGAGAGATCCCATCTGGGGCTTGGTCCCCTGGGACAAGTGGGCCTGCGAAGAGACGCTGGCCAATTTGCGTTACGAGGGGCCCTTTACGCCCGCTGCGCTGGAGGGTGCGCTGCACATGCCCAGCGCCTTCGGCGGACAAAACTGGGGGGGGCCATCGATTGATCCCGGTCGCCAGAAGTTAGTGGTCAACACGCTGCACATGGGGACGGTGTTGCAGCTGATTCCCCGGGATCAGTGTGACGGCGAAGGCCCGGAGCCGGTGGCAGACGGTCCGTTCTTGCTCGAACCCTCCGAGGGCACACCCTACTGCAATCGGCGCTGGCTCGGATTTGTTTCACCACTTGGGGTGCCCTGTACGCCTCCACCCTGGGGGACCCTTGCGGGCATCGATCTGCAAACCGGCACTGTGGACTGGCAGGTACCGCTGGGCACCACGCGGGATATGGCACCCTGGCCATTTTGGTACATTCAGGGCTCCCCGAATCTGGGCGGCCCGGTGAGCACCGCCAGTGGCCTCACCTTCATTGGCGCCACCACCGATCATTTCTTACGCGCCTTCAGCACCGATACCGGCGAGGAACTCTGGAAAGGCCGACTACCGACTTCAGGGCATGGCCTGCCCATCACCTACCAGCTCAGTGAGACCGGCAAACAATACGTCGTCATTGCCGCGGGCGGACATGCCGCCATGGGCACGCCTCCGGGCGATTACCTGATTGCCTTCACGCTACCCGACGAATCTTAAGGCGAATCTCATGAATGCACCCATGATCACGACCCCTGCAGGCGACCTGCTTGCCAATATTCACGAGCTCGCGTGGCTGGATGTCGGTGGCGGGACCCAGTTCAAGGTACTCCGGATCTGCGAAAAAACCGGCCAGTGGGCACTCTATGTCCACATGGAGCCGGGCGCACGATTTCAGGCACATCGACACGAGGGTACCGGCCACTTTTTCATTGTGAGTGGCGAGTTGATCTACGACGTGGGCACCGCCCCTGCGGGGACCTATGGCTTTGAACCGGTGTTCGCCGAGCACAACGATGCACATTGCGTGGTGGAAACCGAGATGCTGTTCCTCGGTGAGGGCGCTGTCACCTATTTCACCCCCGAAGGTGAAGTCGACTACGTGTTCAATGCGATGACACTGAAAGCGGCACAGGATGGCGCCGCACAACTGGATATCGGTGGCGAGGCCTAAAGGCATCACCGTCTCAAATCAATTGTTCTCGAGTCCAGCGACCACTGCTTTAAGAAACGCTGCTGCCTGAGCGCCATTTACCACTCGATGGTCACTCCCCAATGTGAGCGTGATGACAGATCGCGCCACCACTTCGTCCGCCTCATTGAACACGGGCATTCTCTGCACCGCACCGACTGATAGCACCATGACTTGTGGCGGTGTCACCATGGCGGTGAAGGCCGTCGCACCATACATACCCAGATTGCTCACGGTGATGGCGGCGGGTACTTGATCAGAGCCCGTCATCTGCCCACCCCGAGCTCGGCCAATCAACTCGCGAGTGCTGCTCGACAGCACTTCAAGGCTCTCTCCAGCCCCAGTCTGTACCACCGGTGCCAGCACCACATTGGCATCCGTTGCTACGGCAATACCCACCGGCTGTCCTTGAACGGCGGTCAATCGCTCACCGTCAAAGGTCTGGTTAAGCTCTGGATGGGAAATCAGCGCCTGCTGAACCGCGGCCACAATCAGATCGTTCAACGAGGCGCCATTGGGCAAAGCGGCCATTGCCTCGTCTACCTGCGCATTCATACTGACGTGGTAAAGCGGCAGCGTGGACTGCGCTTGAGAGAGTTTGCGCGCAACGGTCGCCTGCTGTGAGGGCAGCGGTTGGCCACCCAATGCAGTGGGTTCGGCAGGGGTCGCGCCAGGCTCACCCTGTTCAATCGCACGATCCACGTCGGCTTTCACAATGCGACCCTGGGGCCCGGTGCCAGTGACTTGCGCCGGGTCGATACCGGCGGCATCGAGCTTGCGCCGCAAAGCGGGTGCGATGCGCACGGGTGCGGCGTCAATTTCGCTGGATGCTTTGGGTTCAGTAGCGGTAGACGTTTTCTCAGCTGCAGACGCAGCATCCTCATCACGGCTTTGCGCAGCGACAAATGCATCAACGGCATCTTCTGTCACAGCGTCAGACGCGATGACGCCGATCAAATGACCTACCGGGAGCTCGTCACCGACCTCTGCCAACAGTCGCACCAGAGTGCCGGAGCTGCGCGCCTCAAAACTGTTCACGATTTTATCGGTTTCGATATCGACGATTTCCTCGCCGGCCTTGACCGCATCACCGACGGACTTATGCCAGGCGACGATCGTGCCATGGGTCATCTCGATGCCCCACTTGGGAATCGTCACCGCATCCAGGCTCTTACTCACTGCGAGTACT
This sequence comes from Luminiphilus sp., assembly GCA_965656065.1. GTDB lineage: Bacteria > Pseudomonadota > Gammaproteobacteria > Pseudomonadales > Halieaceae > Luminiphilus. The sequence goes on from CBFHIW010000091.1 coordinate 4,653, forward strand.
CCTTGCAAGGTCCGCCTTGGGCGGCAATGCAAAGACCATTAGGGCATTGCCGGGCATGCGTGCACCGAACTGGTATCCGGAGTTGATCAGCACATGCCCCTTGTACAAAACAGGGCCGTCAGACTCGATGGAGCCACCCAATGCAGTGTCACCCGATACAGATTCGAAGTCACCGAAGGTGTCGAAGGACCAGAGGATCTCGCCGGATAGGCTGTCATAGGCATTGAGGTTGCCGTCGAGGCTACCGGCAAAGACCAGCTGGTCCGTGCTGGTAATCGCCGCGGACATGCCTTGATCACA
>CBFHIW010000092.1:0-4952 GCA_965656065.1 Luminiphilus sp.
TTTTGAGACCGGGGCGCGCTTGAGCCAGAGCATTCTTCAACATCCTGTTACCGTCCTGCATCAACGCTGTCGTAGTGCGCGAGGTGGGCTGCTGACGCATTCAGACAGACCGCTATGTTGGGTCGTGCGAGCTGGCACAGATAGGCAATGTCTCCGGGTTGCCCCGCCCCCATCTCGATCACGCCGAACCGGTGGTTGCTTGTCAGTCCAGAGAGGGTGATCGGTACACCCAACTCATTATTCTGATTGCCAGTGGTCGCATGGACCTCGCCGGCTGTTGCTAGCGCTGCTGCGACCAGATTTTTTGTCGTGGTTTTACCCGCGCTGCCCGTAATGGCGATCACGTCGCCCGCAAATGCCTGCCGTTTGAGCGCACCAAAACGTCCGGAGGCCTGCAGGACGTTGGCAACCACTAACTGGGGTGACAGGCCCTCCAGCATGCGCTCGGTGAGCAATGCTGACGCCCCCGCCGCCAACGCCTGGGGCGCAAAATCATGGCCATCAACCCGCTGACCTGACAGCGCAGCAAACAGGTCACCGGCCTTCACCTCGCGACTGTCAATTGTCAGAGCTTGCAGCGCGACGGAGTCACCCACCAACTGTCCACCGGTTTCGTCGGCCAGAGCCTGTAGTGCAATGGCAGACATCAGGCTGCCTGCCTCTGCTGTAGGTGCTGAGCGGCGTGCTCGGCATCGTTAAACGGCAGGCGCACCCCATCAATTTCCTGATAGGTTTCATGCCCTTTGCCCGCAATCAGCACGGTGTCACCCACCTTGGCTTCGGCAATCACCAGCGCGATCGCGGCGGCCCGGTCTGACTCGACAATCGGTGAGTCATCACAGCCACGTAAAATATCGTCGATGATCGCCTCGGGCGCTTCCGAGCGCGGATTGTCACTGGTCACGATCACGCGATCCGCAAACTGACAGGCGATGGCACCCATCTCCGCGCGCTTGCCAGAGTCGCGATCACCACCACAGCCGAACAGCACCCAGAGTGTGCCGGCGTTATCGGTTTCTTTTAGTGCACGAATGGCGCGCTCCAGCGCGTCCGGGGTATGGGCATAGTCAACGATCACCCGGATGTCAGCGCCATCCCCCACCGCTTGTAGTCGACCCAGCACCGGCTCCAGCGCCTCGGCCGCCGCCAGCGCCTCCGCAAAGTCGACGCCCAGCGACAGCACAGCGGTCAGTGCCGCGCCGACATTGAAAGCATTAAAGCGACCACTCAGCGCCGTTTGCAGGCGACCGTCGCCCCAGGGTGTGTGAAGCGTGAGCACCAGCGGTATCGCCTGCACGACTTCAATCTTGATGGCCGCATTGGCGCCGCCAGTGGACACACCCAGGCCACCCGACTGCCAGATAGCAGCGTGGCGGACGACCGCCTCATCGTCTGCGTTGTAGATGCGACTGGCAGGCGCAAACTCCCGAAATAATTTGAGCTTTGCCTCACAGTACGCGTCCATCGAATGGTGGTAATCGAGATGGTCCCGGGACAAATTGGTGAACAGGCCCACATCAACCGCCAAGCCATCGAGTCGCCCCTGATCCAGCGCGTGACTGGAGGCCTCAAGCGTCACGCACTCGACCCCGTCATCACGCCACTGCCGGAGCTGACGGTGCAGTGCGAGGCAATCAGGCGTCGTATTGCGTGTCGCGGTGGGCTGTTGATCGAGCCGCATACCCAACGTGCCGATGGTTCCGGTCCTGCGCCCCACACGTCGCAACAGCTGGGCCGTTAAATCGACGACCGATGTCTTGCCATTGGTGCCAGTGACGGCGACCACTTTGAGATCGTCAGAGGGCGACCCGTAGAGGCGATTTGCCAGCGCGCCCAGTTGACCCTTGAGGCCAGAAATGGGGATCACCCTGGCGTCGTCTTGGTGAAGCGCCCGACCGGATTCCATCAGTACCGCCACAGCGCCGGCCGCCAACGCTGATTCGATAAAATCCCGACCGTCGTGCTCCGCGCCCGGTAGCGCAACAAACACATCGTCCGGCGCCAGTGTCCGGGTATCGAGGGTCAGGTTGTTCACCAACACATCGGGTGCATCGGGCTCATTGATCAGCGTGCGCAGATTCATACTCACTGCCCACCCTCAGAAGCGGCGAGTAACGCCCCCAGCTCTGATTGGTCGGGCTGGGCATTGCGAATGCGCAGCACCTCCTCGGTAATGCGCGAGTAAACCGGTGCTGCCGCCAATCCGCCGCCGTAGTGATCACCACGAGGCTGGTCGATGAGAATGGCTGTGACGTATCGCGGCGCGCTCATGGGTGCGACACCGACAAACATCGCAACATACTGGTCATCCAGGTAGCCCCCGGCACCCACCTTGTGCACCGTCCCCGTTTTACCGCCCACGGAAAACCCTGGCACCTGCGCCAATGTCGCCGTGCCGCCCGGTTCCGTGACGCGATCGAGCACCTCGAGCACGTCTCGCGCAACGTCCGGCTCAACGACTTGCTCGCCCGCGGGCAGCGAATCGGGATCCTGACGCAAGAGCGTGAGCGGCCGTCGTATGCCACCGTTTGCCAAAATGGCGTAGGCGCGCGCGAGCTGAATCGGCGTCGCGGTCAGACCATAACCAAAGGCAAGCGTGACTTTTTCAATCTCGCTCCAGTGCGCCAGATCCGGCAATTGGCCAGCGCGCTCCCCGGGAAAGCCGGTGCCAGTCGCCTCGCCCAGGCCGAAGCGATACAGCACATCCAGAATGGCCTCGTGTCCGACCGCCTGCGCGATCTTGGTGACCCCCACCTGACTGGATTTTTCAATCACCGTTGATACCGATATCTCGCCATAATCCCGCGGATCGTGGAGCATCTTGGCGCCCACCCGGATCCGTCCGGGCGCCGTATCAATGATGCTGTCGATATGAAACTGGCCGCTCTCGAGAGCCGCCACCAGCGTCAGAGTTTTAATAGTGGAGCCCGGTTCATAGGCATCGGTCAGCGCACGGTTGCGCGCGCCGCTGAAGTCGAGCGCGTCACGGCTATTAGGGTTGAACACGGGATAGTTGCTGACAGCCAGCACCTCCCCTGTCCACGCATCGAGCGTGATCGCTGAACCCGCGGTCGCGCCAGTTTCTTTCATGGCGCGCTGAAGCTCGCGGTGCTGGGCATACTGCAGACGCAAATCGAGACTCAAAGCCAGCGCCTTGCCCGGCCGTGGCTCCTCTATCACCCCAAAATCGCGAACCGCATCCCCGTGCAAGTCTTTGATGAACCGTTTTTTACCCGGGACACCCTGCAGCCAGTCTTCAAATGCCAGTTCAACACCCGCAATACCATGCCCGTCGACATTGGTCAGCCCGAGCAACTGCGCGGTGACCTCTCCTGCGGGGTAGTAGCGCCGGTACTCGCGCTCTCCGCGCACCCCGGGAAAGCTCTCTCGCAGTACCTGCCGGGCAAAGTCCGGTGTTTGATGCCGCGCGAGATACATAAACTGTTTGTCGCCATAAAATCGCAGCTTGTCGCGAAGCGCCGCCGCATCGAGGGAGAGCCGTGCCGCCAGATCATTCAGGCGCGGACTGTCCTTCAGTTGCTGCGGGTTGGCCCACAACGAGACCACGGGGGAACTGACTGCCAACGGGGTGCCATTGCGGTCCTCGATCAACCCTCGATAAACCGGGATCTCCGCAGTGCGGACAGTCCGCAGTGCGCCCTGCTCGCGTAAAAAGACAGCGCCCTGCCCCCCATCGGTCACTTGAAGGAGAACCAGCCTGCCCATCAATGTGACCGCCAATGCAGCGAGGGCACAGCAGATCACCGCGAAGCGCCAACGCGGCAATCGGTATACCTGCTTTGCGCGCGTCATTCTGCGATCACCTGCGACAGACTCAGATCGGGCGCCTGCATAGAAAGCGTCTCGGACGCGATCTGACTAATGCGATGCGGTGCCGCCCAGGTATTCACCTCCAGCAACAAGCGCGTGTACTGCTCCTGTAATTCCCAGCGTCGCAGCTCAAGATCCTGTAGCCGGGCGTAGCCTTCACGCACATGATGAGTGCTCGCGACCACAGCGAGCGCTGAGACCAGAAGGCCGACACTCAATAGCGCAACGGAGCTGGCAGGTGAGAGGGGCAGCTGGCTCACGGCAAACGCTCCGCGACGCGCATGACCGCTGACCGGGCCCGGGGATTGTCAGACACCTCCTGCTCTGATGGCATCACCGCCTTGCCCACCTGGCGCAAAGACCCCCGATGCGATTCATACTGAACGGGCACACCGGGAGGTAGCTGTTCGCCGCGCGCGGCCTGCCTGACAAAGCGTTTGACGATGCGGTCTTCCAGAGAATGGAAGCTAATCACCACCATCCTGCCCCCCGGCGCCAGCGCCAGCACGATGGCCTCCAATACCTCGCGCAAGGCATCGAGCTCACCATTCACGTGCAAACGGATCGCCTGAAAACTCCGGGTCGCCGGGTGCTTGTTTGGCTCCCACTTGGGGTTTGCCGTTGAAACGATTTCCGCCAGCTGAGCGGTGCGCTCGATGCGCGCCGCCGATCGGGCTTGCACGATGGCCGCGGCAATACGGCGCGCAAACCGCTCTTCACCCAACTCCCGGAGCACTTGTGCCAGCTCGGCTTCGTCGACCTCGGATAACCACTCAGCGGCTGACCTGCCCGCGTCAGGGTTCATCCGCATATCCAGAGGCCCATCATGACTGAAGCTAAAACCCCGCTCAGGGTCATCCAGCTGGGGCGATGACACCCCCAGATCCAGCAGCACGCCCTGCACGCTGGCAGGCGCGATGTGATGGCCCAAGTCGCGAAAATTGGCTGCCTGAAATCGAAAGCGAGAATCTCGCTCAGCCAGACGATCAGCCTCGACGGCGGCAGCGGGATCCTGATCAAAAGCGGCTAAAGTCCCGAGAGGCGAGAGGGCATCGAGGATTCGGGTGCTGTGCCCGCCCCGGCCAAACGTGCCGTCCACGTATGCGCCATCCGCCGATACC
>CBFHIW010000093.1:0-4924 GCA_965656065.1 Luminiphilus sp.
GGTCGGTGCCGCTCCAGACGAATACCGTGTTCTCTGCTGCCATTTCTTCCTTGACCTGACGTTAGATGACGGATGGATTAGTCAGTGGTGACGCGGCTGACTTCCTCGAGACTAATCAGGCCCTGAGCGCACTTCCTGAGTGCTGATTGCCTGAGGTCGTTGAAGCCCGCTTCACGGGCAACCCGATCCAATTCCAGTGAGTTTGCGCCATCCATAATGGCAGAGGCAATGGGTTTGGTGATCTTCACAACTTCGTAGATGCCCACTCGCCCTTTGTAGCCGTCTTTGCATTGCGCGCAGCCCACTGGCCGCATGATTTCGGCGCTGGTTAGCTGATCAGAAGTGAATCCGAGTTCGAGCAAGGCTTCCCGAGGCACGCTGGTCTCGAGTTCAGCGCAGTGGCCGCAGAGCCTGCGCGCCAAGCGCTGCGCAATAATGAGCGTGACCGAGGCCGCAATGTTAAAGGCGGGCACCCCCATATTGAGTAGTCGCGTGACCGTCTCGGCAGCGCTGTTGGTGTGCACTGTCGATAGCACTAGGTGACCCGTTTGGGCCGCCTTGATCCCAATCTCGGCGGTCTCCAGATCCCGGATCTCTCCCACCATGATCACATCCGGATCCTGGCGCAGGAAGGATCGCAGTGCCTCCGCAAAGTTGAGCCCCACCTTTGGGTTCACCAGTACCTGATTGATGCCCGCCATGTTGATTTCCACCGGGTCTTCTGCGGTGGATATGTTGCGCTCGGGCTCGTTCAAAATTCCAAGACCCGTGTACAGCGACACGGTCTTACCAGAGCCCGTCGGGCCGGTAACGAGAATCATGCCCTGCGGTTTCTGCAGAGCCTCCAGATACAGCGCTTTCTGCTCCTCCTCGTACCCCAGGGCGTCTATACCCATTTGCGCCGAAGTGGGATCCAGAATACGCAGCACGATTTTCTCACCGTACATGGTGGGAAGCGTGTTCACACGAAAATCGATGGCGCGCTTTTTTGAGAGTTTCATCTGGATGCGGCCATCTTGGGGGATACGCCGCTCCGAAATGTCCATTTGCGACATGACCTTCAGCCGAGCGGCCAGTCGCGGCGCCAGATTACGAGGCGGTTTGACGACCTCGCGCAGAATCCCATCGGTGCGAAAGCGCACCCGGTAGTCTTTTTCATAAGGCTCGAAATGGACGTCCGAGGCGCCCTGCTTGATGGCGTCAAGCAAGACCTTATTCACAAAACGCACAATAGGCGTGTCGTCTGCTGCATCGCGCACGTCGTCGTCTTCCTCGACGGAGCCGCCGCCAATCTCCAGATCGTATTCACCGTCAGCCCCGAGCGAGGCCATATCATTATCGAAGCCGCCGGCTTGTTCTGCGAGATCAGAAATCAGTTTGCTAAGCGCCTGATCTTCCACCAGCACCGCATCAGTATTGATGCCGGCGGCAAATTTGAATTCGTCGAGTGCGCCGAGGTTCATAGGGTCCGATACCGCAACAAACAGACGGTTCCCACGGCCAAAGAGAGGAACGGCATGATGCTTGATCATTAGCTCCGCGTCGATCTGATGCTCTGGCAACATCTCGCGGTTCATCGCATCCAGATCGAAAACCGGCACACCAAATTCCGCTGAGGCCATCTCAGCCAGCTCGCGGCTATCCACATCGAGTGTGTCTATGAGGTAGCGAATCAGTGAGACGCGCATGGTCTTGGCGTCTTGCTCAGCCTCTCTGGCCTGCTCGGCCGTGAGTACGCCCTCGGCAATCAGCCGGCCCGCGAGACCCTTAATCGTTGACTGGATTTCTTTTGAGACGGGTGAGTTCATATTAAGCTCAGCGCTCTGTTTACGTGCAGGTTAAAGCTTTTTGTGTGAGAGTTTTAGTCACCGCGTGAATCTTCACAGGCTGCAAACTGCTTCTGTGGCTTAGTGACATGTAAGTTTCTGTGCGGAACATTCGGTGCCTGCAAAGCAAAAGGGGGCCCACGGCCCCCTAGTGACTGCCTGTCGTGATTAGCAAAGACCATCTGCTACGCAATCGCCTTCCTCAACCCACTGGATCGGTGCCGCAAATGCTGCTGTTAATGAAACGGTCGGATTCAGGACAAAAGTGCTTGAATCGACCTCTGCAGTACCTAACGCTGTAATCACGCCGTCAACAACAGTTACCGAGCTTACCACTCCAGAAGTGCCTGCCTCGGCTGGGATGCCACAAGTGCCAGCGTCGAGGTTCGCGATTGCAGTAGCACATGTGCCCTTCTGCACCGCAACATCAACTGCCGTCTTGTAAGGCGTTGTCGCAGCGATCACCTCGGAAAACTTAGCCTTCTTGGTATAGGTCTGATAAGCAGGTAGCGCCACGGCCGCCAAAATACCGATGATGGCGATGACGATCATCAGTTCGATCAGGGTAAAGCCCTTCTGGTTTTGCTTGTTCATGTTTCTCTCCTTTGAAACCATGTTGTTGCCTTGGGTTAGCGGTGTGCTAGCCCGTGCTGGCAACACCTGCCCTGTATACTGCAAAGGGCGTGCCAACTTTCGCATTTTGCGTTAAATTGCGAATTGAAACGGATTCTGAGGGGCGGAAGCGGCTATGACAAGTCGGAAATATGACACTATTTGTCAATATCAAGCGAATTGAGCCCTATGGCCTGCCCAATTTCGTCATCTGGTCCTTCGCTAGCTGAGTAGCGTCTCCTGCAGGCTGAGGCAGGGCTCAGGCCTCGGCCTTAAAAGCGAGCCGTCGCGCGTGAAGCACTGGCTCGGTGTAGCCACTGGGCTGGGCCGTGCCGGCAAAGACCAGTTCGCAGGCTGCCTGAAAGGCCTGGCTAGACTCTTGATTGGACGCCATAGCCCGGTAATCCGGGTCCGCTTGGTTCTGCCCATCCACCACGGCGGCCATGCGTGCGAGGGTCTCGAGCACCTGTTCCTCAGACACCACGCCATGGTGCAGCCAATTGGCGATGTGCTGGCTTGAGATGCGCAGCGTGGCCCGGTCTTCCATCAGCCCCACGTTGTGGATGTCGGGCACTTTGGAGCAGCCAACGCCGTGCTCGACCCAACGCACGACGTAGCCGAGCATGCCCTGGGCGTTGTTATCCAGCTCCTGTTGAATCTGCTCTGCCGACAGGTTTTCGCAGTCACCCAGTGGGATGGTCAGCAGTTCAGCCAGTGTGCGTCGTGCTTTACCTGCGAGCGTTTTTTGTACCTCGGCCACTGAGACCCGGTGGTAATGCGACACGTGTAGTGTAGCGGCCGTCGGGGAGGGCACCCAGGCACAGTTGGCGCCGGCCTCGGGGTGGCCCACTTTGGTGGTGAGCATCTCGGCCATCAAATCAGGCATGGCCCACATGCCTTTCCCGATTTGCGCCTTGCCCTGCAGGCCGCAGGCCAGACCCACGTCGACGTTCCAGTCCTCGTAGGCGTTAATCCAAGTCTCTGCCTTCATGGCACTTTTGGCAGTGACGGGACCAGCTTCCATGCTGGTGTGAATCTCGTCACCGGTGCGGTCGAGGAATCCGGTATTGATAAACACCACGCGCTCACTTGCGCGGCGAATGCACTCGGCGAGGTTGACCGTCGTGCGACGCTCCTCATCCATGATGCCGACCTTGAGGGTATTGCGCGGCAAGCCGAACAGATCCTCGATCTTAGAGAACAGCTCAACGGTGAGACTCACCTCGTCCGGGCCGTGCATCTTGGGCTTCACGATGTACATGGAACCCGTACGGGAATTTTTGAGCTCGCCATTGCCCTGCAGATCATGGAGCGCACAGAAGGTGGTGAACAGGCCGTCCATAAACCCTTCGGGGATCTCCTCACCCTCGGCGTTGAGGATGGCCGGGTTGGTCATGAGATGGCCCACGTTCCGAACAAACAAGAGGCTGCGCCCGGGCAGGGTGAGTGCGCCACCGTCTGGGGTGGTAAAGCTGCGATCGGGGTTCAGTCGACGGGTCAGCGTGTCGCTGCCTTTTTTGAAGGTGTCAGTGAGATCCCCTTTCATCAGACCCAGCCAGTTGCGATAGACCACGACCTTGTCCTCGGCGTCGACCGCGGCAACTGAGTCTTCGCAATCTTGAATCGTGGTCAGCGCGGATTCGAGGCAGACATCTTTCACACCCGCGGCATCGGTGGCACCCACGGCATGATCGCGATCAATCTGGATTTCGATGTGCAGGCCGTTGTGACAAAGCAGGACACTTTGTGGTGCGTCGGCACTGCCGGTATAACCCTTTAACTGTGACGGGTCTGCCAGTGTTGTGGAGTCGCCTGACTGCAGGTGCACGGACAGCGTGCCCGCTGCGATCTCGTAAGCGGTTGCATCGGCATGGCTGCCTTTCTCCACTGGGCAATGGGTATCGAGAAAGTCCCGCGCCCAGGCAATCACGCGTGCGCCGCGGACAGGGTTGTACGCGCCGCCGCGCTCCGCACCACTGTCCTCGGGTATGGCGTCGGTGCCATACAGCGCGTCGTACAGACTGCCCCAGCGCGCGTTCGCCGCGTTGAGCGCATAGCGCGCATTCATCACGGGCACCACGAGCTGCGGGCCCGCAATCTGCGCAATCTCAGGGTCGACGTTGTCAGTGGTGATGCTGAAGGGGGCCGGCTCGGGATGCAGGTAGCCGATCTCCCTGAGAAATGCCTCGTAGGCATCGGCGTCAAACGCTTCGCCCTGGTGGTCGCGATGCCACTGGTCAATCTGCGTCTGCAGAGCGTCCCGCTCCCCCAAGAGTCGCTGGTTCTCAGGACCCAGCGCTGCCCAGATGTCGGCCACGCCCTGCCAGAAGTGATCGGGATCAATCCCTGTGCCCGGCGCGATCTCGTTGACTAATAGTGAGTGGAGCGCCTCGTCGATGTGAAGGTCGGCACACTGGATTCGATTGGACATGGTTCATTTCCTGCTGTCGTGCGGATGTGTAGAGCACGTTTGTCTGCGCGCGCTC
>CBFHIW010000094.1:0-4579 GCA_965656065.1 Luminiphilus sp.
AACGACCTCCTAATATTTCTAGGTACAAACCATTGAGGTAATAACGAACATCCTGCTGGGCCATCGCAAACGCAGTGCTGTCGATCAGTTGCTTCACCAACGATTGATCAAGGGACAGCGCAACCGAGCCCACGCCGCCCTCCACGGCCGGGAAGTCTGCAGCTGGCAAAGTGGACAAGGTGAAGCGGCTGCGACCCGCCTTCACTGTCGCCTTCCCCGCCTCTAGAGAGAATTCTATTGTGGAACCCTCGGGAAGCGATTTACAGATATCAACCAGTTTTCTGGCGGGTACTGTGACCTCACCATCCACACCCGCCGCCTCCAGCTCGACACGTCCAACCAGTTCAACCTCGAGGTCGGTTCCGGTGAGAGACAGGGTCTTGTCCTCGAGGACCAGCAATACGTTTGACAAAATGGGTAGCGTTTGCCGTCGCTCGACGACCCCCGCCACCAAATTTAATGGTTTGATGAGTGCATCGCGGGCAATGGAAAATTTCATGTTTTCAGCTCGTTCCGTGTTTTGCAGTAACCGGGCGGTGTGCCCGCCCGGTCGATTCGCCAATCAGGTGGTCAGCGCGCGCAGCAAGTTTTGATAGTCCTCGCTGATATCGGGGCTGACATCCCGTAGCTCTCTGATTTTACGACACGCATGCAAAACTGTCGTGTGGTCTCGCCCACCAAACGCATCACCGATCTCCGGCAGGCTGTGGTGTGTGAGCTCTTTTGCCATCGCCATCGCCACCTGTCTTGGCCTCGCGACCGAGCGATTGCGCCTTTTTGACATCAGGTCGGCCACCTTGATTTTGTAATACTCGGCCACCTTGCGCTTAATGTTATCCAGAGAGACCTGTTTGTCCTGCAAGGCAAGCAAGTCTTTGAGGCTGTCTTTAATCAAATCAATATCAAACGGGCGCCCCGTAAAATTCGCACTGGCGATCACACGCTTCAATGCGCCCTCCAGTTCACGCACGTTTGACCGGATACGTTGCGCGATGAAAAACGCCGCGTCTGGTGCGAGCGATATGTGGCTCTGTTCCGCTTTTTTCATCAAGATCGCCACGCGCGTTTCTAGGTCTGGTGGCTCTACTGCTACCGTCAAGCCCCAGCCGAAGCGGGATTTTAATCGCTCCTCAACACCGTCGATTTCCTTGGGATAGCGATCGCAGGTGAGGATCATCTGCTGACCACCCTCGAGTAGAGCATTGAATGTGTGAAAGAACTCTTCCTGGGACCGGTCTTTATTGGCGAAGAATTGAATGTCATCAATTAACAAGGCGTCGACCGAACGATAGAAGCGCTTGAAGTCATTGATAGCGTTCAACTGGAGCGCCTTCACCATATCAGCGACAAACCGCTCAGAGTGCAGGTAGACGATTTTCGCATCGGGGTTTTTGCGACGCATGGCGTTACCGACAGCGTGCATCAGGTGTGTCTTGCCGAGCCCAACCCCACCATACAAAAATACGGGGTTGTATGAGAGGCCAGGGTGCTCGGCTACCTGTTGGGCTGCCGCCAGCGCCAGTTGGTTACTCTTGCCTTCCACAAATCGCTCAAAGGTGTACCCCTCAACCAAACTGGAAGGCGATACGAGCGCAGCCGGCGCTGGGCGCACGGGGGTTTCCACAGGCCGAGTCACAGCCTGAGCCGCGCCAGTAGCAATCGGCCTGACCGGGGGTGGGGCAGGGGGCGTTGTGCCCTGAACCGTAATTGATGCTTGAGCAGCCGCGGGTGCCACCACGTCCAACAAATAGGTGTTGATTAAAGGTAGGTACTTTTCCACCACAAAGTCGCGGATAAATCGATTCGGCGCCGCCAACACCAGGCCCGATTCTTGCCATTCAGCCCTTAAAGGTCTGATCCAAGTATTGAATTGCTGCTGGGGGATATCACCGCCGAGTCGATTCAGGCAGTGCTGCCAGGGGTCCGTGAGGGGCTGGGGGGCAACCAACGTACTTCTCCGATTAACTTAAAATGCCGCCTTTTCAAAGGCTCTTATTAGGGGTGGCCGGCTCCTGCCGCTTCCCAAACGCTCCTGACGATGTTTGGCCTGCCCTACGCTGTTGGTGTATAGTTATCCACAAACCTCTTCGTGCATCAACAGGTTTTAAATATACAAAAAACAACACCTTGCGTATTTTTTTGGTGGCTAGACTATGCGCCGGTCATTTGCAAGAAAAAACCTTCTGCCCTGTGGATAAGTTGTGTTTATCTTTGGGCCAACCTGTGAATTCCCGTCGCGAGCTACAAATTTTTAACCCCCCACCGCTGTGACGCTGGAGGGGCACCAGCCGAGGCAAGCCCCTGAAATCGCGGCTTTTTCAGACGGGGCAGCGCCCCCCCAGGTGGGCTCAACAGCGCGCTGGCGAGCGTGGATGAAAATTTTTTCGCTGTGAGCGAAAAGGGTTTAAGTCACCCACCCCATGGCTTGCATAGCCCGAAAAGGCTACCTATAATCCGCGCCCCCTAACGGTCGCCGTGCCCGTCACAAGGTCCTCGGCCGCCAGTCTGTCGCAATGCTACGATAGCGTTAAACGAAAATGAAAAGGTAACCGCCATGAAGCGTACATTTCAGCCTAGCGTTCTCAAGCGAAAGCGCAGTCACGGGTTTCGCGCCCGCATGGCTACAAAGGGCGGTCGGAAGGTCCTCTCTCGCCGTCGCGCGCGCGGTCGCCGGCGCCTATCCGCCTAAGCGCCTCGCACAAACCGCCGCTGTGGGCCATGCCCACCTTTCCTCATACTGCCAGGCTGTCTCAACCTGACCACTACCGGAGAGTGTTTGACAGCCCGGAGTACAAGGTGAGTAGCGGCGCCTTTCTTCTCCTCGCAGCGCCTGGCGCAACGCAGTCTTCAAGACTGGGGGTCGTTGTGGCTAAAAAGGCCATTCGTCGTGCCGTGAGGCGCAACCGCATCAAGCGGCTGGTAAGGGAACAATTCCGACAACATCCTTTTGATAAAGCGATCGACCTGGTTGTGCTCGCGCGTTCGGGTGCCGATCAAATGGACAACCCTAGCGTATGGAACGAGCTCGACAGGCTGTGGCGTGCGCTGGGACAGAAGGTGAGCCCGTAATGCGTTGGCTACAGCGGATTGACCGCCGCATTGCGGGTGGACTTGCTCTGTTGATCCGCGGCTATCAACTGACGTTAAGCCCCTGGCTCGGCCGGTCCTGCCGATTCTCACCAACCTGCTCACAATATGGGATTGACGCGCTGAAGACCCACGGTACTCTATCGGGCGTCTGGCTGACCGGCCGCAGACTGCTGCGCTGCCACCCCTGGTGTGCCGGCGGGGCTGACCCCGTGCCGCCAGCCAAGACCCCTCAACATACCCACTGAGATCGAGACCACATCATGGATATCCCTCGCTACGCCCTCATCGCTGCCAGTGTTTTGCTGGGCTTGATGCTGTTAGGAGAGTGGACCCGATTTAGCACCGCTCAGCGGGAAGCGGCGCTACCCGCCGTGCCCATGGTGGAAACAGAAGCGGGGGGATCCGACGTCGCTAACGAGATGGCAGTCTCCAGCGGCGTGCCTCAAGACGATCTGGATCTCCCTGCGGTAGAGGATATCAATCTCACCAGCGGCCAAGAGCGCGCTGTTGCGGGCCCTTCTGGAGCTACCGCCGGTCGAATTGTCACGGTGCATACCAACACGCTGGAAATCAAAATTGACCTTGAGGGTGGTGACATTGTGGGCGCCGCGCTCAAGAACTACCCCAAGACGCTCGATGACCCAGACGATCCTTTTGTATTGTTAGAGCGAAACGCGATGCGCACCTACGTCGCTCAGTCAGGGCTGGTTGGGCCCGATGGGATCGACCAGAGCCAACGTGCGCGATACCGCGCCGCACAAGAGGTTTACACCCAGGCGGGGGGAGAACCCCTAGAAGTGGTCATTGATTACGCCGGAACCGACAGCGTGCTCCGAGTGAGCAAGCACTTTCGGTTTGAGCCTGGCAGCCACACCATCGGCGTTCACTACACCGTCACTAACCGGTCAGCCCAAGCGGCCCAGGTGACACCGTTTGTGCAGCTCAAACGCGATAGCTCGCCTGCGCCTGCCTCCAGTGACTCAGGGATGGGCATGCAGCCCTTTCTAGGGTCCGCACTCACACAGCCCGACCAACGATTTACCAAGTTCGACTTTGAGGATATGGCCGAAGACCCCTTCCGTGCCGATCTCACCGGCGGCTGGATTGCGATGCTGCAACATTATTTTGTCAGCGCGTGGGTGCCGGATCCGGACAACACCTACCGGTTCAGGACGCGCCAAACCCGATCCGGCGATAACATCATCGGTTACACCGGACCGGCCATGGTGATTGCATCGGGAGAAACAACGACCATTAGTAATCAGCTGTACGTGGGTCCCAAGAACCAGCCCGTGCTAGCCGATCTGGCAACGCACCTTGATCTGGTGGTGGATTACGGCTGGCTTTGGTGGATTGCCCAACCTCTTTTTTGGTTGCTGACGATGATCCAAAGCGTCGTGATTAATTGGGGGCTTGCCATCATCTTCCTCACGTTGCTGGTCAAGCTCGCGTTCTTCCAACTGTCTGCCGCCGGCTATAAGTCGATGGC
>CBFHIW010000095.1:0-4492 GCA_965656065.1 Luminiphilus sp.
TGTACCGGCGGGGACCAGGAGATAATCACTAAAAATCGTGATATTTGCCTAAATAGGAGTGTTAAGTGCTATAAAATAGGATTTTAAAACGTATTTTCACTATATAGACAGTTTTTTATGGATAATTCACTGCCGCTGCTGGACCGGCTTGATCGCCGTATTTTGCGGGTGCTGCAGGACGATGCCGGACTCAGCAACCTCGAGCTGGCTGAGCGGGTGGGTCTTTCTGCTACACCCTGCGCACGTCGCGTCAAACGGTTGATGACAGAGGGTGTCATTACCCACCAGGCAGCCATGGTCGACCCCAAAAAGTTGGGCCTGAATTTGACCGCCCACATTAGTGTCACCATGGATCGGCACACCCCGGATCGCTTCGAGGCGTTTGAGGAGACGGTGTTGTCACTACCGGAGGTGGTGGATTGCTGCGTGGTCACCGGCCAGAGTGCCGACTACCTGCTCAAAGCGGTTGTGCGCGATATGGCGCACTACGAGCAATTCTTATTGGGCAAGCTTACCCGGATCGCCGGGGTCACCGGCGTCCATTCGAGCTTCGAATTGAGGCGGGTCGTGACACGGACCGCGGTGTCCGTGCCAGAGGAGTAATCAGCGCGCGGCCAATTCCTTGTCGACCAAGAAGCGGGCGATTTCGAGCATATTGGTTTGGCTGCCCGCAGCACGGGTTTCGATCAGGTACTTACCCGCCACCATCAAAGAGGGGGTGCCCGAAATTTTGGCGGAGCGAGCCCGAGCATCGGCCTGCCGAACCTGCGAGTCGACGCCAAAAGAATCAAACGCCTTATCGAACTGCGCTGGATCTACGCCGTTATCTTCAAACAGATCGCGCAATTCAAGTCGGGATACTAATCGCTTTCGCTGCACATGCATCGCGTCAAAAATAACGGGGTGCAGCGTCTCCTTCACGCCCAGCACCTCTGCGATGTAATACGCCTTGGCGTGCATGCGCATGGGGTCGTTCCACACCGCCGGGGAGGGCTGCAGCAGAGCCCCGTCGGGAAGCTGTTTACCCCATGCAGTCAGCATGGGTTCAAAGGTGTAGCAGTGGCCGCAGCCGTACCAAAAGAATTCGGTGACCACGACATCGCTACTGCGACCCACGGCTACCGGCGGCGTCAATGTTTGATAGTGCTGACCTTCGACCCACCGATCCTCGGCAACGGCTACAGGCCCTGTAGCCCAGCCGACAACGGCCGTTAAGGTCAGTATTAGCGTGGCAAAGGTTTGGCGAATACCTGTCATGTTTTCCTCCTTCCCTGGAACACAACCGGGGTCGATATCGGGGCGCGCTGCCCCGACGACATTACGGGGTAGGCTGTAATCCCGCAATATAGCTCGCGACAGCCTCAATCTCCATATCACTCATGCGGAAGGCGGTGGTCCGCATAATCTTGGCTTCACCGCCATTGGTACGACCCGTCGGGTCTTCGTAACCCTTTCGGAACATCTTCAACTGCGACGCTATATAGTCCGCGTGCTGACCGCCCAGCGCGGGGTACCCAGCCGGGCCGTTGCCGTTACCTGTCGGACTGTGGCAGCCCGAACATGCCGGCACCTGTCGCTCGGCGATGCCGGCAAGGTAGACCTTGCGGCCCAACGCCACTTTTTCGGGGTCTGCGATTCCGCCCGTGCGGGGCTGCGCGTCGTAGAACGCCGCAATGTCAGCCAGATCTTGATCCGTCATGTTGTCGACCTGCCCCGCCATCAGCGCAACCGGTCGACGACCATCGCGAATATCCTGCATTTGCTTCAGCAGATACTTGTGGCCGAGCCCCGCCAGCTTGGGAAATGTCGGCACGGCACTGTTGCCATCCACACCGTGGCAAGCCACACAGGTCGCTGCCTTCGACTGGCCTGCTTCGGCGTCACCGGCGGCGTAGGCGCTGACTCCAGTGACCATCGCTATGGCCAGAAGCGTCACTTTTAAGAGAGAAGGATACATAGGAACACCCGTTGAAAATGGCTTGGCCTGCGTCAGGCCGTTATCGGTCGGGCTAACTGGCCCGCCGAACCTAGAGCGCCTTACTGCGCCGCGGCCATATAAGTGATTAGCGCGGCGTAGTCTTCGTCGCTGCAGCTGTTGCACAGACCACCGGGGGGCATGGCATTGAGGCCATTACGAACAGAGGCGACCAACGCCTCCATGCCCTTCTCCATGCGCGGCGCCCAGGCCTCTGCGTTACCCGTTGCCGGCGCACCGGCTACCCCCACGGCATGGCACGCGCCACAGGAAGCCGCGTACTGGGGAGGGGGGTCACCCGCAAGCACCGTCGGCGCAACGGCCAGCGCCGCGATCGCCGCAGCTCGGATAGCAGTGGAGCGGATAATTGCAGTAGTTCTCATGGTCAGACCCTCTGATGTCTTTAACTTTCGTCTTTCGTCTTTCGTCTTTCTGCTTCAAACCTTCGACTTTTGATCTTTTGTGTTGCCTCGCCGGCGGCAGGTCAACGCACTCTGTAGAGCGCGCGTTTGCGTCGGGTCAGGCTTAGTGACGTCACGGGTGACGCACATTGTCAAAAATCACTCAGGTATTTCAGGCGTGGTGACCCGAAGAGCGTGGCATTATAGACGTTCCGTGTCTTGGCACAAATCTTAAAATGACCGACATTAGCGCCGCCCCCAGCCCCGTCAATTTCCGCCACGCCGCGTTTTTACAAAGCGCCAGCGCGGTTGAAAACGCACCGCCCGATGCTGGCTGGGAGGTGGCATTCGCGGGCAGGTCTAACTCTGGAAAATCCAGTGCAATCAATGCTTTAACGGAGCAAGGGAAGCTGGCGCGGACCTCGCGCACCCCAGGCCGCACGCAACTCATCAATTTTTTCGCCCTCAGTGACAGCCAGAGGCTTGTTGACCTACCGGGCTATGGTTTTGCCAAAGTGCCGCTGGCGGTCAAAAAAAAATGGAATCAGCAGCTGGAACGCTACCTACAGTATCGGGAAAGCCTGCGTGGACTGGTGATGCTAATGGATATTCGGCACCCACTGACCGACGCGGATAAGCAGATGCTGGGCTGGGCCGTCGCCGCCAGCATGCCCGTCCATATCCTGCTCACCAAAGCCGACAAACTGAAACGCGGCCCCGCACAAAATACGCTGCTGTCTGTTCGGAGCGAGCTCGCCGCCCATGCCGAGCTCGTCAGCGTGCAGTGCTTTTCGTCTCTGAAGCGTCAGGGTATCAACGAGCTGGGTAAACAGATCAACCGCTGGCTCACCGACGAATCCGTCATGGATCCACCGCCGGAGACCCACGAAGCAGGCTGACGCCGGTCAGTGGGCCTCGTCCCAGTTGTCGCCCGTGCCCGCCTCAACGAGCAACGGCACATCGAGCAAACCCACCTCTGACATCAACTTCCCCACGGTCTCGCATAGCTCATCCACTGCACCCGCCTCGACCTCGAACACCAGTTCGTCATGCACCTGCATAATCATCCGCGCATCGATGCTTGAGCCTGTGAGCCACTCATCAACCGCCAACATGGCCATCTTGATCATATCCGCGGCGGTACCCTGCATCGGCGCATTGATCGCGGTGCGCTCAGCTGCCTGCTGCCGCTGTCGATTCTTGGCGTTGATCTCTGGCAGGTAGAGGCGGCGACCCTTTAACGTTTCCACGTATCCGGTGTCGTGGGCGAGCTCGCGGGTCCGCGCCATGTAATCCGCCACCCCGGGGTAGCGGGCAAAGTACAGATCGATGTACTCCTGCGCCTCGTTCCTGCCCAGACCCAGCTGTTTGGCCAAACCAAAAGCCGACATACCGTAGATGAGGCCGAAATTGATCGCCTTCGCCTTGCGACGCTGGTCCCCGGATACATCACCAATCTCGACCCCGAATACTTCGGCAGCGGTGGCACTGTGCACGTCCAGCTCATTGGCAAAGGCATTAAGCAGCCCCTCATCCTGCGAGAGGTGCGCCATGATGCGCAGCTCGATCTGTGAGTAATCGGCCGCGACAATTTTGCACCCAGGTGCGGCGATAAAGGCCTGGCGGATACGCCGACCTTCTTCGGTACGAATCGGAATGTTCTGAAGATTGGGGTCAGAAGAGGACAAGCGGCCGGTCGCTGTGACCGCCTGATGATAAGACGTGTGCACTCGACCGGTCCGCGCATCGATCATCTCCGGTAGCTTATCCGTGTAGGTAGATTTCAGCTTGCTGAGACCACGGTATTCCATCAGCACTGCCGGCAGTGGGTAGTCGAGGGCCAGCTCCGCGAGGACGTCCTCAGCCGTTGATGGCGCGCCCTTTGGCGTCTTGCGCAATACCGGCAGCTCTAACTGGTTAAACAGAATCTCACCCAGCTGCTTAGGGGAACCGAGATTAAATGGCCCACCCGCGAGGTCGTGCGCCTTAGCTTCAAGCGACAGGATGCGCTCCCCTAACTCCTGGCTGTGGGCCGCAAGCGTGTCTCGGCAGACCAGGGCGCCGTTTCGTTCGATGCGCGACAGCACGGGTACCAGCGGCATCTCCAGCTCCCGAT
>CBFHIW010000096.1:0-4461 GCA_965656065.1 Luminiphilus sp.
CCTCGCTTTAAATAGCTGTTTGGCTAAGCGCTCACTATCAACGGTCGGCACTGACAACCACCGCACCAAATAGCGGCCCATAAAAAAGCCCGGCGGTTGCCGGGCTTTTTCGTTTCACATTGCGATCAGAACTTGAAGGTGCCACGCACCCCAAACACCGCGCCTTCTTCCATAAACCAGGTGTGGCTACCTGCTAAAACTGGCGTATCGAAGCTCTGCTGGAAGGCAACCTCGTCGAAGATGTTTCGGCCGTATGCCATGATCTCCCATCTGTCGGCGCTGACACCGATACGTGCATTGACCTTGGTATACGCATCAATCACGTCATAGGGGTCAGCATCACCGGCTGAGTCGAACTCATCGCGGTAATTGACGTCAACACCGCCGAACCACTCCAGGTTACCCATGGGGACCCGGACATCGATGAAGGCGTTGCCGCTCCACTCGGAGGCATACAATGTGCGGGTGCCGGTCAGGTCGTTACTGGTCGCGCCCACTGGCGTACCACAAGCGGGGTCAGCATCCAGAGCGATCGCATCACAAGGACCGTCTCTGAAGTCGCCATAGGTGGCATCCAAGTACGCGGCATTGACGCCCACACGGATCGCGTCAGTCATCTGGAACAACCAGTCGACCTCGATCCCTTCTACTTCAGATGACGCAGCGTTCTTCACCGAGAAGCCGACGCCCTTGAAGATGGTGGTCTGTAGGTTGTCATACTCAGAGTAAAACGCCGCCCAGTTCAGACGCATACGGCCATCCATGAACTCGTGCTTGCCACCGATCTCTATCGACTCCACCGACTCATCGTCAAACTCGAAGTCCTCGTTCGGCACAGTGGAGACAAAGCTGTTGGCCTGGAAGCCGTTGTCGACCACGGGCGGAATCGGTGGCACACCGACGGGGATATTCCCAGGATTGCCATCGTCCGCAGCACTGAAACCACCGGACTTAAAGCCCTCTGAGTAAGTCACGTAGAGCATGGTGTTATCGCTGACGTCCCACTGCAGATTCACCGAGGGTGAAAAGTCATCGGTTTTACGGCTACCCGTCCAGTACTTGTTGTAGGTGTTAAAGCTGGAGGCCTGTACCACGGCGAGCCAGTTGTTATAGGCCGCACACTGGCCCATGACACCCCCTTCGAGGTTACCTGTCATGCCACAGAGGCTGTCGCCCAGCTTCTGGTCACTGATGGCGTCCTTTTCCTCCTCGGTGTAGCGCACACCGACCGTCAAGCGCAGTGCATCAGTGAGGTCATAGGTGCCTTGCGCGAACAATGCCCAGGAGTCAGTTTCCTGGTTAAAGGCGTGGTTACGCGTTACCTGGTTAGGCGTGTAAACACCGTAGCCGGGTATGCCATTGAGCGGGCTGTCCGCGGTCAGCGCCGTGATCAGGTTCTGGGGCATCGCCGGAGCAGCTTCCGGAGGCAGGCCATTCGCAAGCGCAAGGAACTGCGGGAACAGGCCATCAAAGTTCGTATCGATCACGACCTGACTCTGCATGTCGAGTTCGTTCTGGTCGATATAACCGCCCAACGTGTAAGTGAAGCGATCACCAATATCGGCAGCCCATCGAATTTCCTGACTGAACTGCTCAAAATCGTGAATGTCTGAGCGGTCGATAAACTGCAGCGGCAACCAGTCCACGTCCACATCATCGAAGTACTCATAGGCCGCAAAGCCGGTGACCGAGGTCAGCGTACCGCCGCCAAGCTCCCAGGTCAGCGTCAATGACATATTCTCCAGCTCATCTTCACTGCTGTCTGGGCGAAGTCCAATACCGATACCGTCATCCTTGCTTTGACCATAGTTGTTGTCTTTATAGGTCGTGAAATCCTGACCTGCGATCCCGGGGAAGTCGGGGAAGAAAACATCCATGATGCTATAAGCGGTGTCAGCAAAGGCACTGCGATTCGGCACCTGTGCATTCCGCTCAGCAGGGCTCAGATAGCGCCAGGTCGCGCTGTTGGCACCGTCACGATCGCGTTCCATGTAGGTGTACTTGAAGTTTGCGGAGAAGGTGTCGCTGGGCTCCCATACTAGCGTGACGCGGCCGCCAAACTCGTCCGTCGCACCCTCGTCTTGGTCAAGAAAGGCGTTATATACGTAGCCGTCGGTTTCCCGGCTGCGCACCGCAACGCGCGCGGCAAAGGTCTCGCCACCACCCTGAATGAAGCCCTCGGCGATGCTACCACCATTTTCCTCGATGGAGACGTTGATCTCACCCGAGGCGCCCTCACCGACAACCGGAGAGGCACTGGTGATGTTGATCGCGCCCGCTACGGTGTTCTTGCCGAACAGCGTACCCTGGGGACCACGCAGTACCTCGACACGCTCAACGTCAAGCAGTGCGGAACGGTACTGGCGACCTCGACCAAGATAAACGCCATCAAGGTACATGCCCACCGATTGCTCAAAGCCACGGTTATTACCGGAGCCGATACCGCGCATATAGATGTTGGTATTTACGGATGCCTCAGCAATATGAAGGCTGGGGATAAAATCAGCCAACGCAGAAAAATTGAGGATGGTGTTGTCTTGAATCTTCTCGCCGCTCACCGTACTGATGGAAATCGGTACGTCTTGCAGGCTCTCAGCGCGCTTCTGCGCCGTCACAATGACTTCTTCCAGCTGCGCTTGTGCCGTCAAACTGATGGGCAGGCAGGCCGCAGCCACGAATTGATACAGCTTATTGCGTGATCGCTTCATAGGTCGTGGTTCTCTCATGGATTGTTGTCGTATTAACGCTGACAGGGACTCGCGCCCTGTTTTTTGGATGACGTACGTTAGCGGTGTTAGCGACTGACTGCAAGGCACCCTCCACCATCATTAACTGCATGATTTAACTCACTTAAATCGAGCATTTAGTCAAACGCTGGTCATATCACCAATTGAGGAAAATGCGCCTCTTTCAGCGTCACAGGTACCTCATGGATCTGGATGACATCCCGGCATCAGCGAACCGCCAAAGCGCTATTCAACGGGCAAAAAAAAGCCCCCGCGGGCGCGCCGGCGAGGGCTCTTCGAGCAGGTCGAATCAGTCCGCAGCGGACTCTTCTACCACCTCGTCGTCTTCAATTTCGGGCTGGGGTCGGTCGACCAGCTCCACAAACGCCATCGGCGCCTTGTCACCAGTACGGAAGCCACACTTGAGGATACGAATATAGCCACCCGGTCGCTCCTGGTATCGGGGACCCAACTCCTCAAACAGCTTGCCCACTGCGGCCTTGGAGCGCGTGCGGTCAAACGCCAGACGCCGATTGGCAACGCTGTCCTTTTTGGCCAGCGTAATGAGCGGCTCGGCATAGCTGCGAAGCTCTTTTGCCTTGGGCAAGGTCGTCTTGATCAGCTCGTGCTCCACCAGAGACACCGTCATGTTGCGAAACATGGCTTTCCGGTGAGAGCTGTTGCGATTCAGTTGTCGTCCGCTATGGCGATGACGCATGACTCTATTCCTTCCAAATGATGCCCGGCCTTACCGGGCGTTATTCCTTATCAGACGCTGAGCAAACGCTCGTCGTTCTTCAGACTGGCCGGCGGCCAGGCTTCCAGGCGCATACCCAGTGACAGTCCCCGCGATGCGAGCACGTCCTTGATTTCGGTCAGCGACTTCTTACCCAGGTTCGGGGTCTTGAGCAGCTCTACTTCAGTGCGCTGCACCAGATCGCCGATGTAGTAAATGTTCTCCGCCTTCAGGCAGTTGGCAGAGCGAACGGTCAGCTCCAGGTCGTCTACTGGTCGCAGCAGAATCGGATCGACTTCTTCGGCCGCCTCTGTCGCGGCTGCCTGCGCTTCGCCCTCAAGGTCCACAAACACGGCCAGCTGCTGCTGCAGGATGGTGGCTGCGCGACGAATCGCCTCTTCCGGATCCAACGTGCCATTGGTCTCCAGATCGATGATCAGCTTGTCGAGGTCGGTGCGCTGCTCGACCCGTGCCGAGTCGACAACATAGCTCACGCGACGAATCGGCGAGAACGACGCATCCAGCGGCAAACGGCCAATGGAGCGGGTTTCCTCTTCCGGGTTCTCACGTGCGTCGGCCGGCGAGTAACCGCGACCGCGCTGCACCAGCAGTCGAATAGACAGCGACGTCTTGTCTGTCACCGTGCAAATCACATGATCGGGATTGGAAATCTCCACGTCGTGATCGACCTGAATATCCGCTGCAGTGACCGTACAAGGGCCCTGTGCGGACAGCGTCAGCTGCGCAGAGTCCTTGCCGTTCAAAGACAGCGCGACACCCTTCAGGTTCAGCAGGATTTCGATCACATCCTCCTGAACACCTTCAATCGCCGAGTATTCGTGCTCGACACCGTCGATTTCGACTTCGGTGATAGCGCAACCGGGCATGGAGGACAGCAGGATACGACGCAAGGCGTTACCCAGCGTGTGACCAAAGCCTCGCTCGAGCGGTTCGAGCGTGACGGTGGCACGCGTGTTGGAAGCCTCATCAACTTTGATG
>CBFHIW010000097.1:0-3809 GCA_965656065.1 Luminiphilus sp.
CAGTAAGGGAGATCTTTGACACGATCAGCGCGCGCCTCGCGCCCGGGGTCAATACGTCAGAGATCTGCGCTTTTGGTGAGATACCGGCAGCGCAGCGCCTCGATCCGCCAGAAAAACTGCTGGTGGTGGCGCACTCTGTCGGTCTGGTTCCACTGGAAAGCCCCGTGAGGTACCCGGGCACGGGACTACACGGCGCGAAAGAAGGGTTCATCGTGGAGCAAGGCATGGTGATCAGTATCGATTGCCTGTACTTCGGCAGCGGGCTGGGGCCATCCCACATGGAAAACGTTTTTGTTGTGAACGAGAGCGGCGCAGAACCGCTGTATCGCTTCCCGCTGGATTTAGCAGAAACCGCCTGACGCTGCCGGCCTGACTAATCGCGTTGCTTGAGGTGATAGCCAAACCGGGGGAACCACACCTGAGCTTCCTCACCGGATATCGGCTCCACACCCAGCACCACCTGCTCGTGATCCACCGCGAGCAGACGCCCCGAAGCGCTGCCGCGATCGGCTGAGCCCGCAACAATATCAACCCACTCGCCAACCCATGGGGCCAAAGGCTCCTGGTCCGGCGTGTCGGGAAGCGGCCTCGCCGGCCCGTCTCTTAAGGCCTGCCACGCGACGTCGATCTCGACATCCTCCCGATCACCCGTGCCCAATGCCGACACGCGCTCATACCAATCGGTGAGTCGCGGGCAGGTCTCCACAATCGGCATCAGCGCGGGTAGCGCACTGTGGATCATCCACACCATCCCCCAGACATGAATGTCCCAGCTATCGGCCTGTGCGCCGCCCAGGAAATCCTGACCCATGCTGAGCTGGGCCTCGACAGTGCTGAGGTACGCCCGCACCTGACTGCGCCGATCGGGGTCTGAAACATCGAGCCTATCGAAATCGACATCGGGGAAGACCCGCTTACGATCCGCCAGAAAGTCGGCATCCCACTCACTCTGATAGGCGGCCAGCGCCGCATGCAGCAGTGGCGTAAAAAGCCGCTCGCCCCAGGCATAGATTGCCGGCTCTCGCAATCCACCCTGGGCATTGATCGCAGACCCATTGGCATCAAAATCATCCAGCGCGCGCGCAATCATCCAGTTGTCGATGAACACATCCCGGCCAATCTGCAACACCGGAGTGCCGCGGTAGCCGCCGGTGAGGGCCTCGACATCGGGCTTCGGCGCAATCATGGGCATCTCCACGCTCTGCCACGACAGCCCCTTTAGCCCCATCATCTTCTGCGCTTTTTGCGAGAAGGGCGAGATATCGTATTGATGCAAAATCAGAGTGGGGCTGGTCATGTTGATTTTCCCTAGCTATGGGCGCCTGCAAACCCTGACGCCGCTATGCAATGGCGTCAAGCTCCGACATATCACCCGGCAAAAAATTTGAGGCGGCCGCTTCTCAACCGCTAAGCTCAAGTCATGGACGCCCTAACCACCTTTTCGAGGGTTGTGAATGAAGCCACCTCCCTGCTCGGGGAGTCAGGCTTTGCAGCCGCATTAGGTAATGGTATTCGCGAACTGATCGAGGCGGATGACGTGTCTCTCATTCGCTATCCCGATGCAGGGCCCCCCGTGATCGAATATACCCTGCCCCCCAAGCGACGGGGCAAGACAACGCTGGACCGCTACGTCAAAGGACCATTTCTGTTAGACCCTTTTTATCGGGCGGCACAGGTTGATGGACGTTTTGGGGTGTTCCGCCTTCGCGCTCTGGCCCCCAGTGGCTTCAAGGAAAGCGAGTATTTTCGCACCTGGTACCACGAATGTGGCTTCCAGGACGAGTGTGGGCTGCTGATCGCGCTAGACAGCGGCGCTCTCAATCTCGCGCTGGGTATGACCGGCAGTAGCCGCCGTTTTTCGAAGCGCCAAGTCGACCGACTCGAAGCGGTGTTCCCAGCAGTGGAAGCCATGGTGCGCCGCCACTGGAATCCGTTGACACCCGCCACTGACTCATCAGACCTGCGCAAGCGTTTGCAGGAAGCTTTAGGCGCCTTTGGCACCTCCGTGCTCACCCGCCGCGAGCAGCAGGTGATTGAGTTGGTGCTCCTTGGCAACAGCACGCGGCTTGTGGCCGACAAACTGGGCATCTCTGCGGAAACGGTCAAACTGCATCGTAAACACGCTTACGCGAAACTGGATATTTCGTCTCAGGCTGAACTGTTTTATCTCTTTGTGGATGCTCTGGCGAGCCATACGGGAGATAGCGGTGCAGACCCGCTGACCAGTTATCACCATCAGAGCCCGCGGGCTCAGCCGTCATGACCAATACCGAGCAAGATCTGTCTCAGCTTCTGCAAGAGGGCTTTGAAGCGCTGAACCGTGGGCAACTGGATGTTGCGGCTAAGGCCTGCCAAAGCGCGCTCGCCCAGCGCCCCGACCTGGCCCCCGCTCATTTTCTGGTGGGCCTCGTGGCAGTCGAAGGGGACGAGCGCCGTGTCGCTCACGAAGCCTTCAAATCCGTGGTCAAGATTGATCGCGATCATGCGGCAGCGTGGGCGCAGCTGGCACGCCTCAACGCCAGCGAAGGGCGCATTGCACTCGCTGAATCCGCCTTAAAAGAGGTGCGACGCATTCAACCCTCTGACCCGGCAGTACTGGACCTCACCGGCACTGTGCTCAATCAGCTGGGCGAATACGAAACCGCCAAGGCCTTTTTCACCCGGGTGAACCAACAGGCGCCGGGCAAGACCGGCTATATGATGAACCTGGCGAATGCCTTGGTATTCAACGGCGATATCGATGAGGCTGCCGAGCTGTTTAAAGCGGTCATTCGCCTCGACCCACGGAGCGCCCAGAGTCACTGGGGACTGGCCAATGCCGTAAAAGCCCAGGACGACCAGCACATTCTGCAGATGCGGGCGCTGACGGAGCAGTACCCCAACAATCCGCGAGCGCGGGGCTTCCTCTATTACGCCATCGGTAAAGAGTGCGAGGACCTGCTGGACTGGAAGGGTGCTTTCGAGGCGTTCTCGGCGGGGGCCGCAGCGCGGCGCCAAACCGTCGAGTTCGACGAGGCGGCTGAAGTGGCCATGTTCGAGCTGATTCGCGGGCGCTTTAACGCGGCATGGCTGGCTGAGCAACCTGCAGGTAATCCAGACGACTCACCCATTTTTGTGTTGGGTCAGCCACGCACGGGGACGACGCTGATCGAGCGGGTGATCACCAGCCACTCGCAGGTGCACTCGGCCGGTGAATTACAGCAGTTTGGGCTTGCAACGCGCCGCGTCTCAAAGCATATCGACCGGCGCCGATTCTCGGCGGAGCTCTTCGATGCCGCCGCCAAGGCGGATCCGCGGGCCATTGGCGACATGTACCTGCAAACGAGCGCCCGCATGCGGGGTAAGACCCCCCGATTCGTCGACAAGCTGCCGGTGAACTATCTGCACCTGCCGCTGATTCTCGCCGCGCTGCCCAATGCGCGGATCGTGCACCTTGTGAGAGGGCCTATGGACGCCTGTTTCGCCAGTTTCAAACAGTTGTTCGCCGACGCCTATTTGCATTCGTACGAGCAGCAGGAAATGGCGCGGCACCACATTCGCTATCGCCAATTAATGGATCACTACCGACAAGAATTCCCGGGGCGCCTCATCGATATCAGCTATGAGGATGCAGCCCGCGACCTCGAGCCTCATGCCAGAGCGCTTATTGGCGCACTGGGCCTCGAGTGGGAAGACACCTGCCTCAATTTCCATGAGAGCGATACAGGTGTCGCCACCGCCAGCGCCGTGCAGGTAAGAGAGCCTGCCCACACCCGATCTATCGGGCGTTGGCGGCAATACGAGACCCAGCTCGCCCCGATGTGCGAGAC
>CBFHIW010000098.1:0-3564 GCA_965656065.1 Luminiphilus sp.
CAAACAGTGGCCGGGGTTTTGTTTTAGGGCGCGCGAACCTTTGATGAGCACAGACCGTTTCTTGCGGCTGCCACATACTTCTTTTCTCAACCGTCATTAGCTCAGGATCCGCATTCCTCGGGGTTAAGCGGGCTAAAGCCACCACCCTCGCCAGCGCATTTTCGGTACACAGGGCAACGTAAGGTCTGGTAGATACTGTTGCCGCTTGGCAGTGTGAGTCTGACCTCAATGCGGTCACCGTTTAATCCAGGCCAGTCAGACTCGATGTCAGTAGCTATTCCAAAGGTTATACCGTAGGCGCCGGCTTTACTGCTGCTTGGTAGCGGAACCGTCGCTGTGCCATTGATTGCAGAACATCCACCTGTTCCCGTGATGGTGATTTCAGAGAGTGCTGGGGGTGGGTTGTTGTATAGATCTGACACAAATAACTGGTAGGAGTTACCTCCGAATACTGCATCGCCGATCTTTTGTTTGTTGCGATCTACAATCAGGAACTCGTAGCCTTGCTCGTCCGGGCTGAGAATAATCTCTATAGATTTCCAAAGTTGAATGAGCTCTCGGGAGCAGATGCCCATGGCTGCTTCAGCTTCTCCGCACAGCACTCCGTTATACAAACCATCGGGCTGAGGGACATTGACCGCGGATTTGGGCTCATCGTTCAGATCAAATTCGCCGTTTCCATTGAGATCGAAAAAGGATTCCTCGAAACCCGCTAAACAAACATCGTCGGCGATAAGAGGGTCTGTGCAGTTGTCGCGTTGCACGGGCGTGTAGACGCCGTCTTCATTATGATCGGTAAATGCTTCCGTTAGGTTTGTCCAGATCTCACCCTCGTCATAGAAACCGTTGCTGTTTTTATCGATGAAGCTTTCCTCTCCAGTGACTAAAACCGTTACGGTGCTTCGACCACCGCGGGGCGCGCCGGGTGGATTCACTGTGGGGTCGGCGATGTCATCTGGACAAGGGCCGTGATCAGCTCTGTGCGAGGGGCAGTTGTATCGGCTGGGAGTCGATGAATTCAGATTCTCATTGATGGTGATCGGCGCAGTATATTGGGTAACTGTTGCTGAAGAGCGCGGGTTTTGGCTATTCCACGCCACCACGCAGTCGCCGTTTATGGTGGCACAGCTACTCAGTATTCGGCCGTACTCGGAGACGAAGGTCGCCACGGTGCCATCCGGCACAGGATGGTTGAATTTATCGGCTAATTTGACCGAGACCTCAGTACACAGGCCGTCCGCTTCAAGACCCCCGGTCACGTAACTCGCATTGTCGTAGCCCAGATCGCTACAAAGATCACCACCCTTGTAGGCCGCAAGGCTTGAGCCATAAGGATTGAGCAGTCTTGCACTCAAAGAGATGGAATTCTGGTCCGCAACACCGGTACTGACAAAGAGCACTTTGGACACGGAGCTGGGTTCATCGGACTCACGCTCACCATTGTCGTTGGTATCAATGTAGGCCAGCACTTGTATGGGGCCGGCAGCTGATCCCGCAAGCACCGTGGTCGAGACGGAGCCGTCGGCGCCACTGCGGGCAGTGTATTGTGTCGATCGCCTCGCAGTTTCGTCTTCAGCGCTGGCGTAGTCACAATAGGCCAAGCCCTCACAGGCGAGAGCCGCGTCGCTGGAGGATTGCAGTAAAGAGAAATTAACACGCGTGCCCTCTATGGCCTGCGAGCCACCGTCCGAGACGGTGAAGAAGACGTTGGTGGATTCCGTGAGCCCGGATGCTGATCCTGTTCCACGAATACCTACAACTCTGGATCCCGTTTTTGCCTCATCAAATGCAATGCTTTCACCAATGAGTGCTGCAATGCTGAGGGTCCCTGTCGCTTGTGCGCCGGAGGATTGCAGTGTGGCGGTGATGGCATCATCACCTTTGCAACTATCCGCCGTGTAATTCATGTTGATGGTTGAGATAAAAGAAACCGGGCTTACCGGGTCCAGCGTCGCCAGACCACCTAAGAGACAGTTACTGCTCAATGTCACGACTTCTGGTGTCGCGACCACATCCAGATTCTCATCCACGACCACCAGCGAGAGGACGGCCGTGCCACCCTCGGAGATCTGGCCAGTGGGCGAGATGCCAATCTCTCCCTCCACAAATTGCCCTGAACTGTTGATGCGACCTAATTTTCTTGTCGCCGCAGGGACCGTAGTCGTGATTGAGAAGCTAATGGAGCCGTCAGACTCGACGTCGTTGAACGTTGATGTGGCAGTCAATGTGCCTGCGCCATTTGCTCCATCTGCGGCGACATAGAGCACTGCCACACCTGCGTCATCTGTCAGTGCTGTGCCCGTATCCGGGATTAGTTGACCCAGCGTTGTGGTAGCAGAGACCACTTCCTGAGGCAGCGGGTTCCCACTGGGATCGCTAACACTAATACGAAAGACACCTTGCTGTACGGGGCTGATTTCTGTGATCTGTTGACCGGCAATATTGCTCAGGCTTACGCTGATGGTCGCTCCCTGCGGGGCCGGAGGGGGCACAAAGCCACCCCCACTGTCACTGCCGCCACCGCCACCGCCGCAGGCGCTGAATAATGCGGAAATAGCCAAGAGGCTTGCCAAACGGTTCATCTTCCTGATCCACCCTTTGATCATCGTCGTTCTCCAAAATCCATTTTTACCATAGGGCAAATCTACCCTATCAACCCAGTCATCCACGATGGGATGAAACGATAGGCAAACGATATCACGGGGCTTTCAGAATACCTGTGACTTACTGCCACTCTCACCATTCACGCTGCAAAATGACTGCATATTCAAGGCCCAGTCACGCTGGTATTCTCGGGCTATGCAGCCTTCACCTAAACCCCAATCCCTGCCCGATCTGGCGGTGAGTGTGGTGCTTTTTTTCAGCCCGCTAGATCAACTCCGCGCGCTCTTGGATTCGATCGGTCGCGCCGCGGTTGAGGCCGAGCTGAGTCGCGTTGAAGTAGTGTGTGTAGACCACAGTTGCGACGCTGACTACGCAGCCAGTTACCAGGCATTTGTTGAGGCTTACGGTGCTGAAAGCAATAGCGCCAGCGACCTGCGAATGACTTTGCTCAATCCGGGCACCAATCGGGGTTACGGTGCGGGCCACAACCTCGCGATGGCCGAGTTAGAGAGCCAATTTCATCTCATTTTAAATCCTGACGTGGAGCTGGCCCCGGATGCGCTGAAATTGGCGCTCGGTACACTGAGAAATCAGCACGACATCGTGCTACTGGCTCCACTGGGTTTCAGTCCGTCGGGTGAGCCTGAGTTTTTAGCTAAGGCCTATCCCTCTCTCTGGGTACTCGGACTGCGGTCTTTGGCGCCGCGTGGGTTAAAAACTCGATCGGGTGGAGCGCTGGCGCGTTATGAGATGCGAGACGCGCCGAACGAGACTTTGCTGAGGCCGATCACGCTGGCCTCTGGTTGTTGCATGTGGGTCAGACGTGCTGTGTTTGACGACGTGGGGGGATTTGATGAGTCTTACTTCCTGTATTTTGAGGACTACGATCTGTCACTGAAGCTCGCGCGAGAGGGCACCGTGGTAGAGCATCGCAATATCCGGGTTGTGCACCACGGTGGC
>CBFHIW010000099.1:0-3530 GCA_965656065.1 Luminiphilus sp.
TATCCAAAGGAACTATCCAAAGGAACTATCCAAAGGAACTATCCAAAGGAACTATCCAAAGGAACTATCCAAAGGAACTATCTACGAGAACTATCTAATAGCGCTATCTACAAGAACTATGGACAGGAACTATCCGCAGGAACTATCCGCAGGAACTATCCGCAGGAACTATCCGCAGGAACTATCCGCAGGAACTATCGACGAGGTTCAGGCGCTGAAGCTCAGGCATCGATCCCGTGAAAACGCCTGATCTCCTCGATCACCGGCACAAAGCGATCCTTTGTGATCGCGGTGCGCCCCATGATCCACTCCATCAGGTCCTGATCGTCCTGAAACAGCAGCTCGCGGTAATCCTGTCTCAAAACCGCATTGAGTTCGCGAAAAGCCTCCGCCACGAAAGGCGACAACAGTAGATCCAGTTCGAGCAGCCCACGTCGGCTGGCCCACTTGGCGCGATTCCACTCTTCCCTCTGATCCATAGACTGCCACCAGCTCGCATCGTCAACGTTGTAGTATATAGCTCCACAACCTGTTTATTACCCGGTGCTTTCCTATTGAACACCCAGCATTCACAGAGCAGCTCCGAACACACCGATATCGTCATGCGGTTGTCAGGCAGCGGCGGCAAGGAATTCCTGCACGGACAAACAACAGCAGACTTCAACGACTGCGGCCCAGGCGATCTCCGCTACGCTGCCTTTTGCAACCCAAAGGGCCGTGTGCTCGCAGACGTCTTGGCGGTGATCGTCGATGAGCAGGAAATCCTGTTGAGAGGTAGAACGACGGTCATGGCCGCACTTGCCGAGCACCTCAAACCCTATCTCGGCTTTGCGCGCTGCTCACTGACAGCCACTGACTGGCGTATTGACTGCTTCGGCGGCTCAACCGATGAGCATCGCGCGGAACTGCGCTTCGCAAACTCATCACTCGTCGCAGTCACGGTGGCTATGGGACCGGAGCACACCGAGTGTTGGAGCGCACCCCATGAAAGTCAGAGCGAGGAACTATCAGACCCTCTCTGGCTGGAGATCAAAAACCAACGCGCGCGCATTGAGAGCCAAACGATCGGCAGCTACCTGCCGCAAGACCTCGATTACGACTGCAATGGCACAGTGAGTTTTACCAAGGGCTGCTACACGGGACAGGAAATTGTGGCCCGTCTCCATTATCGCGGCACGCCGAAACGCCGTCTGCATCGGGCCGAGACGACTGCCACTGTCATCGCCGGAGACACTCTGATCAATGCAGAGGGCAAAACCGTCGGCAGCATTGTGAATCGCTGTCTACACAACCAGACCCATGAACTACTCATCGAATTGATCCCGGAAGCGGCTGCGGAACCGATCACCCTCAAAGGGGGTCACGGTGAACTCTCGCGGGTCACCCGCTGTCATGATGACTCGCTGTCATGAGGAGTCGTTATGATGACTCTTCACTATGACAAAGACCAATCGACAGGCTGACGCTGGTTCGCCTCCAGAAAAGCATTGGCCTGACTAAAGTGGCGGCAACCCAAGAACCCTCGGTGCGCTGACAACGGCGAGGGATGCGGCGCGGTCAGCACGCAGTGTCTTGCGCGATCAACAGCGGCGCCCTTTTTCTGGGCGTGAGCTCCCCACAGCATGAAAACAACCGGAGACGCTCCCTCATTGACCGTCGCGATCACGGCGTCGGTGAAACGCTCCCAACCGCAGCCCTGATGCGACCCGGCAGCGCCGTGCTCGACTGACAGCACGCTGTTCAGCAGCAACACCCCCTGTTCGGCCCATCGGGAGAGATCACCGTGGGGTGGCACGGGCATGCCGATATCATCGTGAAGCTCACGGAATATGTTTTGCAAAGAGGGTGGGATGCGCTGACGACCTTGCACTGAAAAACTCAGGCCGTGGGCCTGGCCCGGACCATGGTAAGGATCCTGCCCCAACACCACCACTTTGACTGCCTCCGGCGGCGTCGCCTCGAGCGCCGCGAAAAACTGCCCACCGGGGGGATAAATGGTTTTGCCGGCGGCTTTTTCAGCGCGCAAAAACGCAGACAACTGCGTCATGTAAGGCTGTTCAAATTCACTCTCCAGCAGCGAGAGCCACTCTGAGCGTAATCGAATCTCACTCCTCATGAATGCTTTCGAAAACGAGCGAGCCCCTGGCCTGAAACCAACAGCACCCCTAACCATACGAGGCCAAACGAAGTCGCCGTGACGGTATCAATTGATTCACCCAGCGCCGTCTGCGCGACCAGTAGTTGTAGCGAGGGCCCCAGATAGCTGCTGAGGCCCACCACGCTCAGCGGGAGCAGCCGGGACGCCGCGATATAGGTCAACAACGGCGCCGTGGTATAGACCCCCGCCAGTAGCAAAAAACTATCCACCTTGAGTCCGTGCTGGCCCATCCCTGCCCCACCAGTGAGCCATAACCAGCCCAGCGCGAGCGGGGCCATGCAGAGGGTCTCGATGAACAAGCCCTGCATGGTGTCTGCGACAATCTTCTTCCTTATGGCGCCATAAAGCGCAAAGCTGCTCGCGACCACCAGGCTAATCCATGGCAAGCTGCCATAAGCCCAGAGTTGCAGCGTCACGGCGATTACAGCGAGGGTAACCGCTATCCACTGGGCTGTCCCCATCACCTCCTTGAAGGCGACTTTACCCACCAAAATGGTCAGCAGCGGTAACATGAAATAGCCGAGACTGGCTTCTGTCGCGCGCCCGTTCGACACGGCGTAAACGAACACCCCCCAGTTAAGGCTTAACAGCACCGTCCCCAGCGCACTCCAGGCCAGCAGGCTCGGCACCCTGACGAGCAGCCAGGTAGAGCGCATCCGGCCCGCCCAAATCAGGACCGCCGCCGCGACCGGCAGACTCCAAATTGCCCGGTGCGCAACCACATCCTGAGGTCGCACAGGGGCTGTCTCCACCCAATACAACGCGGACACGCCCCAAATGACGTTGGCGATCACCGCCAGCGACAAACCGGTCTTCAATTCCTGCGCTGAGTACTGCACTGTCATCCGTGCTTCATCTCATACCAGTTGGTGTTGTACTGTGGCGGGACGCTCCGCTTGGCGAGGTTACACCAAGCGGCGTGGCCGGCAGACGCATTTTCTAGCCTATTCGGTGTGCTTTAGAGGGTGATATGTTCCTCGACTGCGACAAGCTTCGAGTTCACATGCACCTCGCTCTGCGATTATTCGTTTACCTCGCGCTGGCTGCGGCCCTCCTCTTGGCAACATCGACCGCAACCTTGGCTGACCCAAGAACACCGCTACCCGAGTATGTTGGGGGCTGGCAGCGCGCGCTTTTCCCACTGCGGATTCCCGTCACCCGACTGGTTGAGGGACGAATGCGTCATTTCACCGAGCACTGTACCGCGGTCGCTGTCACGCCCGGCCCAAACAGTCTTTTCGTGAGCGCTTGGCACTGCTTCGAAGACTATCGCTCCACCCTCACGCCGATACAGTTGATCGACCCTGACACTGCGACACAGGTCGCTATAAAGCTCCTCGAGACCGGGGGCTCGATGCAGGAGGATTGGGCA
>CBFHIW010000100.1:0-3513 GCA_965656065.1 Luminiphilus sp.
AGATGGGCCTCACTGCTTTATTAGGGGTGATGGGGCTCCCGAGCTAAGACTCCGCAGCCATATCAGCTAGGCATGTTGGTTTAGGTCTTTAGAAGATGCGCCTCGCCCTCGACGTTTCTCTCCATACGATGGCTGAGCGCTCTCTTTGATTTTGACTAGGAGCTGGTCAGACGTTTGTGCCACAGCGCAGTTTATGGTCATATTGTGTGAACCCGTCAGCGAGATAAAGCGATGCGATTCCTTCTTCTAGTAGCAATGATTTTTTCTCCCTCCGGGCTATACGCTTCTACTAAAGGTAATTTAGAAAACCCACAGCCTGACGATTATGCAAGCGGCATCTACCTGATTTCTGGTTGGGTCTGCGATGCCGAGCGCGTCGAGATATTGCTGGATGGCGCGCAGTATCTTGAAGCCCCCTATGGGTCAGAGCGTATGGATACCGTGTCTCAGTGTGGCGATTCAGATAACGGATTCGGTGTGCTAGTTAACATGGCTAACTTAGGTGCCGGGGAGCACGAGGCAAGCCTCATCGCAGATGGACAAGTGATTGATACGCGCACATTCATAGCAACGCCTTTATCTACTGGAGAGTTTGCTGATGATTTAAGTGGTTGCGCCGTCATTGAGGATTTTCCGGCCGACAAAAAGGAAACCCGCTTAGAGTGGATTACCTCCATGCAGGGTTTTCAAATATCGTCAGAAACTGAAGCGATCCTCCCCTATAAACTGAACGGAGCTTGGGAGGCTGACTATTGGGAGGCCTACCTGTGGGCCTACCGTTCATCCTGCGAGGCCGTCTCGGTATTTATGCGCGCCAACCTCACAGACGCCTCCGGCGCTAAGGAGTATGTGAAGATGGCTGGAGAGGTGGATGGGACGTCTTTTATGATTGGGAGTACTCCTCAGGATGTCGCAGTGAGAGAGGCAGAGCTGAGCATTTCATCCAGTCAGCAAATCAAGTTGGTGTTTACCGCCTGCGGTCCAGATGTGGATAAAAACTGCAATTTCACGCCCGCTGGCGGCACCGTGATTCTCACTAAAGTGCCAACCGTCATGGACCCTGACAGTGTGCTTGTCGAGCAGTGATTCGACATGCTGTCTCGGATAGATGGTCACTCGTGCAAAGACAAAAGTGTTTGGGTAGCGGCGGATCTTCTGTGCGCCTGAGCGCGAGTCGCCGTGCTCATGACTTATACCCTCTATATCGCGGGTGTGCTTTTATCTCAGAGTAAAACGTGATGATCATTGTTGTGGCAGCGCTGGAATTTGCCAATCAATCGGATCGTGACAAAGCGGTGGCGCTGGTTGCGGATGTGCAACGACTGACCCGTGAAGAGGAGCCGGGCTGTCACGATTACTGTTTTGCGCCCGACCCCGCTGTGCCCACTCGCATGCAGGTTTATGAATTATGGGAAGACAGCGACAGTCTGGCGGCGCACTTTGAGCACCCTTACTACGATCAAATGGCGAGTCTGCTGCGCGGTGTGGGGTTTGTGAGCAGTACCAATCAGGCCTATCTCATCGAGCGGGGGGAGCCGGTTTATAACGAGGATGGCGGCAAGAAGACGGGTTTTTTCGGGGACTGACAGTTCCGTCAGCTGAGATAGAACAAATATGAAAACTGTCGCCCAACAACCCATGCTGATTGCAACGCTGGGCATCATGCTCTTTTCCATGATGGATGCCGTCATGAAAGGGCAAGCGTTGGCGATGGGTACTTACAACGCCATGTTCTGGCGCATGGCAATGGGGGCGCTCATCGTGGCGGTGCTGTACCTGCCTACGCGCCCCGTGCCCGCGTCGGGGCGGGTACTGAAAATTCATCTGATTCGGGCCGCGCTGACCGCGGTGATGGCCTACCTGTTCTTTTTCGGCCTGACGCGTATCCCACTGGCGCAGGCGATCGGCTTGTCGTTTATCGCGCCCATCATCACGCTGTTTCTGGCAGTGCCGATTCTCGGTGAGCGCATCGGGGCCAACGCCAAGCTCGCGGCGGTGCTGGGCTTTGGTGGTGTGATGGTGGTTGTCGGTGGCGAGTTGTTGGTGGTCGATGAGGGCAGCGATGCGGTGGGTATGGCCGCGGTACTGCTCTCGGCAGTGATGTACGCTTTTAACTTGGTGCTGCAGCGCATGCAGGCACTGGTGGCCAGACCACTCGAGATAGCCTTCTATCAAAACACCATCGTGTTCCTCATGCTGTTAGTCGGCGTGCCGTTCGCCGTCTCCTGGCCCGCGAGCTCCTATCTATGGGGTGGCGCGGCTTTGGCGGCAGGTTTGGCAGTGGGTTCATTGATGCTGATGTCGCTGGCGTACCGGCAGGCCGAGGCGCAACGCCTGGTGGTGATCGAGTACACGGCATTCATCTGGGCGGCGATGTTGGGATGGTGGTTTTTTGCCGAGCCGGTCACAGCACGAACCTTAATGGGGACCGGGTTAATTGTTTTGGGATGCCTGATTAGTGCTCGAGAACGGTGAGCTTGCGATAGCGAGGCACTTACCTTATCTCTCTGATAAAGCGCGACGCACCATCAGCTGAGATCACATCGCGCTTTGCTTGGCTGCAATAAAATCGCTATGCGGTACATATAGCAGGTCGGCGACTTTACGGATCACGTGCTCCTCGTACCGGTTCAGTGCGTCATCTGCCATCGCCACCTGCCACATCATGGCCAGCAGGTCGCGCTTCTGCTCAGCCGATGCCAGTTCATTTAGGGTGCGGGTGAATTCAAAAAGGCAGGTGGCGGCATCCGCCTGCTCAACAGCCGCTTCAGTGATCGTCGAGACCTCGTCAGTGCTTAGGTTGAATTGACCTTTAAGCAGCGTGGCAACTGTCTCTTGCTCGATCGCCTCGACGGCAAAATCAGCCCGCGCCACCTCAAACATGAGCGCTGCGCAGGCGAGTTCCAGCGCGCGGTGTTCGCCTTCATCTGTCGCCGCGCCTTCCTGACCAAGCAGGTCCTTAAGTTTTTTGAGCAGCATGTGAGGCGATGTCAGGGTCTACCGAAAGACAGATTGCGCGTTTTGTTGGCGAATGGCGGCAGCGGTTAACAAAGCAAGGATCAGGACAATACACTCGCCAGCAATTTCATCGGGCGTCCAGGCGCCGCCATGGGTGGTAGCGGATAAAACACGACCGGGAATGACCAGACCAACCAACAAACCGCCGGATATCACTAGGGTAGCGTGGTTGCGAATGGCCCCTAGCGCCAAAAGCCCGCCGGCACCAATAAAAAACGCGCCCGAGTCGCCGATTTGGGTGCTGCGGCCGGTGCCGTCCAGCAAGCTGGCACCCAGTATTTCCGCCGCGGTAGCCGGTTGCAGCCACCAGATGACGCCAACGAGCAATAGCCCCAGGCCGGATAAAGTGGTGATGGTTCGAAGTAAGGTCAGCATCAGGTTGTCCTCGCAGTTTGCAAAGAGATGTGTCACACCGCCGATACCACGTTGACGCTGTGACATACTGGCCAAACTGAGGCGGTAAATCCAGCCCCAACCGGGTGCCGCCGATAAGGA
>CBFHIW010000101.1:0-3303 GCA_965656065.1 Luminiphilus sp.
AGATCCTGTCGCTCCGGACGAGACTTGAAGGTCCCTTCCAGCTTGCTGGCATCTACCTCTACCCAAATGGGCTCCCCACGCTGCTCGGCAATCGCCAAAGCAGACTGCACCCGAAGTTGCTTCTTGGCCTTTTCTCGCACAGAGACCACATCGCCTGGCTGCACCTGGTAGGACGGGATATTCACGACCTGACCATTTACCAGAATGCCCTTGTGAGAGACCAACTGACGCGCCTCTGACCGCGTGGAACCAAAGCCCATGCGATAAACAACATTGTCGAGGCGACTTTCGAGAAGCTGCAGCAGGTTTTCACCCGTCGCGCCTTTCAGGCGTGCGGCTTCCTTGTAGTAATTGCGGAACTGCTTTTCCAGCACACCGTATATGCGACGCACCTTTTGCTTCTCGCGCAGCTGAACGCCGTAGTCAGACAGTCGACCGCGACGCGCGCCGTGCTGCCCGGGAGGTGTTTCTGACTTGCACTTCTTATCAAAGGCAGTCACACCACTCTTGAGCTGCAAATCCGTACCCTCCCGGCGGGAGAGCTTGCACTTCGGTCCAATATATCGAGCCATTTGCTAAGTCCTCTCTGCCGCGCGTTACACGCGACGCTTTTTGGGTGGGCGACAACCGTTATGCGGAATCGGTGTCACATCAGTGATGTTCGTAATCTTGTAGCCGCAACCGTTCAGTGCGCGCACTGCGGATTCGCGGCCGGGTCCGGGTCCTTTCACCTCGACGTCAAGATTCCGCAGGCCGTACTCCTTGGCTGCCTCACCCGCGCGCTCTGCCGCCACCTGGGCAGCAAACGGCGTGGATTTGCGTGAGCCGCGGAAGCCGGAGCCTCCCGCAGTGGCCCAGCTCAGGGTATTACCCTGGCGGTCGGTAATCGTGATGATGGTGTTGTTAAAGGACGCGTGAATGTGCGCCACACCGTCAACCACCTGCTTGGTGATCTTTCGCTTAGTTGTCTTGGCGTTTTTTGCCATCTGTTTACTCGCTTTAATATCGACGCTACAAAAAGTGATGTAGCTCCACCAAAGTGGTCGCCCGCATCGCAGGCGACTGCCTGTTTACTTGCGAATGGGCTTTCTGGGGCCCTTACGCGTACGTGCGTTGGTCTTGGTACGCTGGCCACGCAGCGGCAGACCCTTGCGGTGACGGAGACCGCGGTTACAACCAAGGTCCATCAGTCGCTTGATGTTCATGGACACCTCGCGTCGCAGGTCACCCTCGACGTTCATCTCGGATACCAGAGACCGCAGTTGGTCCAACTCACCTTCCGACAGCTCACCAATTTTGGTGCTCTCGGGGATGTTGCTTACCTCACACAATTTTTTGGCCTGGGTTTTACCAATGCCAAAGATATGGGTCAGCGAAATGACCGCATGCTTGTGATCGGGGATGTTGACTCCGGCGATACGCGCCATGTTCTATCTCCACACCTGTTGAGTGGTGCACCCGTGGGCGCACGCGACCTGCGCACCAGCAAAAAGGGCGCGAATGTTAATGATTTGAGCGCTGGGCTTCAAGAATCAGCCCTGACGCTGCTTGTGGCGAGGATCTGAAGAGCAGATCACTCTGACCACACCGTTACGCCGCACCACTTTGCAGTTGCGGCACATTTTCTTGACCGAAGCTCGCACTTTCATCGGAAACTCCTGATTCCTATCTCACCCGACCTGCGGGGCTGAGGCCCCCTAGATTGGCTTTTTTCATTACACCTTCGTATTGGTGTGACATCAGATGGCTCTGCACCTGAGCCATGAAGTCCATCACGACCACCACCACGATCAGCATGGAGGTGCCACCCAAATAGAAGGGCACATTGAACATGACCACCAAAAACTGCGGCAGCAAGCAGACCAGCGCGATGTAAGCTGAGCCAAACACCGTCAAGCGGGTCAGTACACCGTCGATATAGTTGGCGGTTTGCTGGCCTGGTCGGATACCCGGCACAAACGCGCCGGAACGCTTCAGGTTGTCCGCCACTTCCTGCGGGTTGAACATCAACGCGGTATAGAAGAAGCAGAAAAAGACGATAAAGCCCGTGAACAACAGAATGTTCAGAGGCTGACCGGGGCCAATCGCCACTGCCAGATCCTGCAGCCAATCAGCGCTATCACCACTGCCGAACCATTGGGCAACCGACGCCGGGAACAGCAGGATGGAGCTGGCGAAAATGGCCGGAATCACACCCGCCATATTGACCTTGAGAGGCAGGTGAGAGGCCTGAGCCTGCATCATACGCCGCCCCTGCTGGCGCTTGGCGTAGTTCACCGTGATGCGACGTTGACCGCGCTCAATGAACACCACCAGATAAATCACGACGGCGGCGAGTACCAGAATACCCAGCAGGATCAGAATACTGATCTCACCCTGACGCGCCTGCTCCAGGGACTGGCCAATAGCGGCTGGTAGCCCCGCGACAATGCCAGCAAAAATGAGTAAGGAGATGCCGTTACCAACGCCTCGCTCGGTAATCTGCTCACCCAGCCACATCATGAATACCGCACCCGTCACCAGCGACGCCACGGCGGTGACGTAAAAGCTGAGTCCGGTCACGTAGGTCAGGCCCTGGTTCGCAAGACCCACGGTCATGCCGGAGCCCTGAACCAATGCCAGAACCACCGTGAGGTATCGGGTCCACTGGGAAATCTTGCGGCGACCCGCTTCACCCTCTTTCTTCAGTTGCTCCAACTGCGGCGTCACAGCGGTCATCAGCTGCATGATGATCGACGCGGAGATGTAAGGCAGGATGCCCAGCGCCAGAATACTCATGCGCTCCAGTGCGCCACCTGAAAACACATTCGCCAGACCAAGGATCGTGCCCTGATTCTGATCGAACAAGGATGCCAGCTGCTCGGGATCAATACCGGGTACCGGGATGTGGGTCCCGATGCGGTAGATCAACAACGCAATCAGCACGAAACGCAGGCGAGCAAACAGCTCTCCCATGCCGGCCGAATTCATTGAGGGCATCCCGTTCGCCATCGATTAGGCCTCGACGCTCCCGCCTGCGGCTTCGATCGCTGCTTTCGCACCCTTTGTCACCGTGACACCGCGCACGTTTACCGCGCGGCCGATCTCGCCAGACAGGAACACGCGAACGCGCTTCACGTCATCTTTGATGAGGTCCGCCGCCTTCAGCGACTCCAGATCCACAACATCACCTTCAACGCGGTTCAACTCATGCAACCTGACTTCCGCGGTCGTGCGGCCAATGCGTGAGGTGAAGCCGTACTTCGGCAGGCGCTTCTGCAGCGGCATCTGGCCACCCTCGAAGCCCGCTTTGACGGTGCCACC
>CBFHIW010000102.1:0-3258 GCA_965656065.1 Luminiphilus sp.
GTATAAATGCGCTGGCGGTATATCTCGGCAGGGTCGTCGTTGAGGTGTTGCTGCACGTAAAACACGTGCTCACCAAAA
Organism: Luminiphilus sp.; assembly: GCA_965656065.1. Classification (GTDB taxonomy): domain Bacteria; phylum Pseudomonadota; class Gammaproteobacteria; order Pseudomonadales; family Halieaceae; genus Luminiphilus. The sequence continues at coordinate 79 of CBFHIW010000102.1, forward strand.
GCGGGCAGGTCTACCGGCTCGAAAACATGGTGAATGCGCTCGTGGCGCAGCGCCTCCTCGACCTCTTGCTCCGCCTCAAAGTAGACCTGCTCCTGATTGTCATAAACCCCGGGGAACCACTGCATCATGGTGCGAAAGTCTTTATCGAGCACCGCCGCCTCGTCTGCGTGGACGCCGGTCATGAAAAACCACAGCACAACGAATAAAAGTCGATTCATGATGTCACTCCTGTCGGGAGGGTCCCCATGTGAGATTGTTATGGTTATTCATCCGACAGGATGACATTGGCGCGACGTCTCTACCAGCGCAGAGGAGATTGCCTTTGACGGGCTTAGGATCTAGGTTAGGGAATCCAATACGTCGAATAACATCTTCTAAAAGTCAGGGCGTTCTTCAGCCAGTGCCACATTGCAGGGCGGAAAGATGCTTCACCGGGGTACCGATATGAAACCATTGGAAGGCATCACCATTCTCGAGTTCTCCACCATGATCACCGCGGCCCTCGCCAGCATGATGCTTGCCGAGCAGGGCGCACGGGTGATTAAAGTCGAGCCCAGCGACGGGGGGGACCCCATGCGCTACATCGGGGCACGCAAGGGTGACATTTCCTCCTTGTTTGCCGGCTGCAACCGCGGGAAAGAATCCATCAAGATCGACCTCAAAACTGAGGCGGGTCAGGCGGTCATCCGCGACATGGCCTCTCAGGTAGACGTGGTCATACACAACTTTCGGCCAGGGACGATGGACACCCTGAACCTGGGCTGCGATGCGCTGAGGGCCATCAACCCGCGGCTGGTGTATATGGCGATTTCCGGGTTTGGCACCGAAGGTCCGCTCCGCCGTGCTCCCGCCTACGACCCGATCATTCAGGCCCATTCGGGGATGACAGCCACTCAAGGTGGCGGTGACTCCCCCGCTTTTATCCGCTCTTTACTCTGCGACAAAATCACCGCCTACACCGCCTGTCAGGCGGTTACCAGCGCCTTGTTCGCCCGGGAGCGCACCGGAGAGGGCCAGCTGATCGACCTCTCCATGCTCGACTCGGGGCTGTTCTTCATGTTCCCCGATGGCTTCCAGAATCATGCCTTGCTGGATGAGGATGCCATCCCTGGCGGGATGCTGATCGACATTTTGTATGAGCTCACGTTGACCAAAGACGGCGGCATCAGCATCGCAGCCGGCAATCAAGAGATGCAAGGGCGCATGCTGAAGGCGATTGGGCTCCTACATCTTCTGGGGGACGAGCGCTTCAGCACCATGCAAAAGCTGGTCGAGAATCTGCAGATTTTTCGGGGCCTCGTCGCTGAAAAGTGCCTTGAGTACACCAGCGATGAATTGCTGGCACTGCTGCGCGAGGTGGAAGTGCCCTGCGCAAAGTGCTTAACCCGCGACGAGGTGCTGGCTCAGGAGCAACTGAGCGCCAACGACAGCATCGCTGAGATCGACCATCCACATCTTGGCACGCTACGGATTGTGAAGGCGCCGCCCCGGTTTGGCGGGGAGCGGCTGGAACCCTCTCGCCCGGTGCCGGCCCACGGCGAGCACACTGACGCGGTGCTCGCTGACTTTGGTGTGGACAGCCGGCAAATCGACACCTTGCGATCGGAGGGCGTGCTGGGCTGATCCGCCGCCTCGCTATTGGGCGGTGAATCCTCCATCTACGCTGAGCACGGCGCCCTGACACAAACTGGAGTCTGCTGAGGCAAAGAACAACACGGCACTGGCCACTTCCTCAGCGGTACCCATCCGGCCAATGGGCATCACGCCACGCAGCATGGCTTTGGCTTCCTCTTTATCGGGCATCAGGTCAGTCCAGCGCTCCATCATCGGTGTCTCGATCACGCCGGGGCAGACGCAGTTAATGCGCACGCCGCTGGTTGCCAGTTCAATGGCCATGTCACGGGTAAAGACCACGAGGCCGCCCTTGGCACTGCCGTAAGCCGTCGATAACGGGAATCCCACCAGCCCATTCAGAGAGGAAATATTGATCACGCTACCCGAGCCGCGCTCAACCATCCCCGGCACAAAATGTTTACAGAGTAGCCAGGGGCCCTTGAGGTCGGTGTCGAGCACCCGGTCCCACTCCTCCACCGTTGTCTCGTTATACGTCTTATTGAGCTCGGAGCCGGCGTTGTTGACGAGCACATCGATGTGCCCCCAGCGAGCATAGACCTCGGCCGCGGCTTGCTCGACGGCAGGCTCAAGGCGCACGTCGAGCTCAACGGCAAAGTGATCTCCACCCAGATCAGCCGCCAGCGCCTGGGCCGCTGGCAGGTCTCGATCCAGAATGCTGACCTCAGCGCCCTCTGCCACAAACCGTTTAACCGTCGCGGCACCGATACCGCTGGCGCCGCCGGTCACTACACACCTCAAACCCTGTAACCGCATGGTAATCTTCCCGTTCTTAGCTTGTGACAATTATCAAACACCAAGGGGCACGCACAAACAATATCTACCACAAAGTGGCACTTGGGGAGTAAAAAGCCGGTGTTGCGCGTCATAGGTATGAAGGAGCACACCATGACAACATCTGATACTTATTCGATTGTTACCGCGGCAGCCGTGCTGTTTGTGATGGCCGCCTCGACCATCTAAGACGGTCACCCGCCAAGCGCTCTCACTTCCGCATTGACGGCGCTTTGTCTGTGGCAATAATTGTCTGACGGCATTACGGCTGGCTGAACTAAGAGAGTTAATGAGCGAAGCGCTACTTTGGTTATCACTCGGTGCCTTGGCGGTGCAAGCCGCGTTATTCCTCTCCAAAGATCTGCAACCCATCCATTTCTGGGTACTGACGGCATTTAACTGGAGCTGCCTCTTCGCTCTGCCCTATGCCATCAATGCCGCATACCTCTAATCTAAGTCTTGAGTGTCCCGGTCAGGTCGGACTGTCTGATACCAGTGATACTGCTGGCGCACATCAGAAGCTGATTTTAAAGAAGAGTAACTACGGAAGTTGCTCAAGCCTCACTGGATAGGCGGCATTCAGCGAATCAACTTCATCTCGCGGCGAACTGATGCTCCACCATGCGTTGCAGCTGGGCGATTTGCTCCTGCTGGCTTTGGACAATCGCGAGGAGTTCTTCTTGTTGCGATTGGAGTTGCGACTCTAGAAATTCAATCCGTTGTTGCATAGAAACAGCGTTGGGATCGTGGGCAATACCCTCAACATAAAACCAA
>CBFHIW010000103.1:0-3132 GCA_965656065.1 Luminiphilus sp.
CATGCTAGACTTAGCGCTCGTTTTTCTGGAGCCCCTGCCATGGTGATTCAGCCCAAAGTCCGCGGCTTTTTGTGCACGACCACCCACCCTACTGGGTGTTTTGAAAACGTGCGGCGTCAGGCAGAGCACGTCCGTAGCAAGGGTGACATCGCTGACGGCCCCAAGCGGGTGCTGGTGCTGGGCGCGTCTACCGGTTACGGGCTGGCGTCGCGGATTACCGCGGCGTTTGGATCTGGCGCATCAACGATTGGCGTCTTCTTCGAGAAACCCGGAACGGATCGCAAGCCTGGCACCGCCGGCTGGTACAACTCGGCGGGCTTCCACCAGCTCGCAGAGGAGGCGGGCCTGTACGCCAAGAGCCTGAATGGCGATGCCTTCTCGGATGAGATGAAGACGCGCGTGATCGACCTCATCAAGACAGATCTCGGGCAGGTGGATTTAGTGGTGTACAGTCTGGCCGCGCCGCGGCGCACGCACCCCAAAACCGGCGAAGTGTTCACGTCGACACTCAAACCGATTGGTCAGGCGACGACCCAAAAGGGTGTGAACACCGACAAAGAAGCGATTCAGGATTTTCATCTTGAGGCTGCGACCCAGGAAGAGATCGACCACACCGTGGCGGTCATGGGTGGTGAGGACTGGGAGATGTGGGTCACCGCGCTGGCTGAGGCAGGCGTGTTGGCCGAGGGCGCCAAGACGACTGCCTACACCTATATCGGAGAGAAGATCACATGGGATATCTACTGGCACGGCACCATCGGCGCGGCCAAAAAAGATCTCGATCATCGCGTGGAGGGGATTCGCGAGCAGTTGGCCTCACGGGGTGGTGACGCCCGCGTATCGGTATTGAAGGCGGTGGTGACCCAGGCGTCCGCCGCGATACCTGCAATGCCCATTTATTTGGCGATTCTGTTCAAAGTGATGAAGGCGCGCGGCGTTCACGAAGGGTGTATCGAGCAGATTGATCGTTTGTTCCGTGAGCGGCTCTATGGTGATGGTGCGGTCGATGAGGCCGGCCGGCTCCGGGTCGACCAACTCGAGCTAGACCCCGAGGTGCAGGCGGAAGTTGCAGGCATCTGGGAGCAGATCGATACCGACAACCTGAAGACGTTGGCTGATTTTGAGGGTTACCGCCAGGAGTTTCTGCAGCTCTTCGGCTTTGGTGTGGACGGCGTGGACTACGACGCCGACGTCGACCCGGAAGTCGCGATCCCACAGCTGGTGGAGTGAGATGCAGCCCCACGGCGAAGTCCGGACACTGTCGGCGCGGGTGCGCCGCATCGTTGCACCGAATCCCGGGCCCATGACCGGTCCCGGCACGAATACCTATGTTGTGGGTGAAACCGATTTAGTGGTGGTGGATCCCGGGCCTGCTGAGCCCTCGCATATAGAGGCTATCCTCGATTGCGTGGGCGACCATTTGAAATTTATTGCTTGCACCCACACGCACCCTGACCACTCCCCGGCGGCCGCGCGCTTAGCGGAGGCGACCGGTGCCACCCTAGTTGGTCGGGTGACCTCGGACGATCGGCACCAGGACCTGTCTTTTCAGCCCGCAGCGCAGATCGAGGATGACGATTGCATCGCTGGCGACGGGTGGACGCTTCGCGCGATTCGCACGCCCGGTCATGTCGACAACCATGTCTGCTTTCTCCTCGAGGAGGAGGGCATGGTGTTTGCCGGTGACCACATCATGAACGGCTCCACGGTGGTGATTGTGCCCCCCGGCGGCAATATGGCCGACTACATTGCCTCACTGAGGCGACTGCTCGACTACGACGTCAAGGTGGTTGCGCCGGGTCATGGCGAATTGATTCCGGATTGTCGTGGTGAGGTGGGAAAGCTCGTTCGGCACCGTCTGATGCGCGAAGCCAAGGTCGCCTCGGCGCTTGGCAGTGCGCCTCAGTCACTGGACGGCTTGGTCACTGTCGTTTACGACGATGTGGACCCGGCCATGCACGAGTGGGCCAAGCTGTCTTTGCTGGCGCATTTGATCAAGCTCGAGGGCGAGGGGCGAACGCTCAGATCTAGCGTCGAGGGCGTCGATCAATGGGCGCTGGTTGTTTGATAGGCGACGCTATTCTGGGTTGCTGACCCCCACCGCAAATCGGTACATTCCCCGCTCGAAGACGAAGGAGAAACAACGGCCATGAATGGTTTGATGATGGATGTTCCGCTGACGATCACATCGATCGTACGGCACGCTGAGCGGGTGCATGGACACAAGGAGATCGTCTCGATCACGCGGGACAATCCTCGCCACCGCTACACCTATCGCGACTGTTTCGCGCGGGCACGCCAGCTGGCCAATGCCATGCAAGCCTGGGATCTTCAGTCGGGCGATCGCGTCGCCACGCTGGCCTGGAATGACTACCGTCATATGGAGACCTACTACGGCTCCGCCTGCTCGGGCTTCGTTTGCCACACGATCAACCCCCGGCTGTTCCCGGAACAAATCGTCTACATCATCAATCATGCTGAAGATCGCTACGTCTTCCTTGATCCCGACTTCTGGCCCTTGATCGAGGGTATCGCTGGCGAGTGCACGGGTGTTGAGGGCTGGGTCATCATGACGACCCGCGAGCACATGCCGGAGACCGATCGCGCTGATGTGCTCTGCTACGAGGAGGTCATGGCGGCACAGAGCGCTGACTTTGAGTGGCCCGAGCTGGACGAGCAGGCAGCCTGCTCGCTTTGCTACACCTCGGGCACCACGGGCAACCCCAAAGGCGTGCTCTATAGCCATCGCTCCACGGTGTTACACACCTACGCCACTTTGATTCCCGATGCCATGAACATCTCCAGTGGCGACGTGATGCTGCCGATTGTGCCTATGTTCCACGTCAATGCCTGGGGTAATCCCTACGCTTGCCCTGTGGCCGGTGCGAAGATGGTGATGCCCGGCAACAAGATGGGGGATGGCCCGACATTGGCGGCGCTCATTAACGAAGAGGGGGTGACCATGTCCGCCGGCGTGCCTACGGTCTGGCTCAACCTGCTGGCACACCTGCGCGAGTCTGGCGAGCAGGTTGAGAGCCTGACGCGTGTGGTGGTTGGCGGCTCTGCGTGCCCCTTATCGGTGATGGAAGAATTTGATACCTACGGTGTGGATACGCGGCACGCCTGGGGCAT
>CBFHIW010000104.1:0-2986 GCA_965656065.1 Luminiphilus sp.
CTCGAAGGCGACTGGGGTGCCACAAGACTGGTGATGCACCGCTGGCCATCGGCAGAGCAGGCCAGAGCTTTTTGGTACAGCGACGCCTATGAGGCAGCAAAGCCTTTGCGAGCCGGCACCGGCGAATTTCGCGTCATGCTGGTAGACGGTCTGCAGCAGACACCGCTGGAGTAACCTGCCATGACACCCTATTCCGCACTCGCGCTACAGATGGACTGCCACGCTGTGAACGGTCTCGCCGATCGCGCGGCGGTCGGGCAGGCGATGTCGAGCACACTGGATCGTGTCGACCAGTTGATTGCGGGGAGTAAGGGTTTCATCGGCACATTCAGTGGCGACACGTTGCGCCTCGTGGTCCTACCGGAATATTTCCTGACCAGCTTTCCCATGGGGGAATCGATCCCCGAGTGGCGAACCAAGGCCTGCATCGAGATGGATGGTCCCGAGTATGCGCGCATGGGTGAGATCGCCCGCAACCGCGGTGTGTATCTATCGGGCAATGCTTACGAGATCGATCCGCACTTTCCTGATCTCTACTTTCAAACCAGTTTCATCATCAGTGATGAAGGCGAGGTCATCCTCCGCTATCGGAGACTGATCTCGATGTTCGCCCCCACGCCCCACGACGTGCTGTCGCAATATCGCGACGTGTATGGAGACGAAGGGCTCTTTCCCGTCGCTGACACACCGCTGGGCAGACTGGCCTGTGTCGCATCAGAGGAAATCCTGTACCCGGAAGTGTCCCGCGCGTTGGCAACACGCGGCGCCGAGGTCATCCTGCACTCCTCAAGTGAGGTCGGCAGTCCGCGCCCCACGCCCAAAAACATCGCCAAGTGCGCGCGGGCCTACGAGAACATGTGTTACGTGATCTCCAGCAATACCTCGGCGATCCACCACTCGCCCGTGCCGCAGAACTCGACTCAGGGTCACTCGCAGATCGTCGACTTTAAAGGGCAAGTGATGACCGAAGCGTATACCGGCGAGTCGATGGTGGGCCATGCGCTCATCGATATCGAACGACTGCGTGAAGCCCGCAGTAAACCTGCCATGACCAACCTGCTCGCCAGACAACGGCTGTCGCTGTTCCGCTCAACGTACGAGCAGCAGCATTTTTATCCCGAAGATAACTTGGTCAACGAGGAAGGTGCGATTACGGTGCCGGACCGGTCGCACTTTATGGGACAGCAATCAGCGGTGATAGACCGCCTTAAAAAAGCGGGTCTGATCTGATCGCTCAGTCCAGGGTGAGGTCCATTGAGTACTGGAAGTGGGCGGGGTTATACAGCACCTCGAGAAAATCCAGTATTTGTTCGTCACCCGCCCCTGTCTTTTGATAAGAGCGTCTGGTCAGACTCAGTAGCGGACTGCCCTCAGCGACATCCAGAGCACCCGCCACCGACGCATCAGCGGAGACCGCCGACAGCGTTTGGGTCACATGGCTGACCTCCAAACCCTGTTGCCGGAAATAACTCAGTCGCGGGGTATTCTCAAAAATCGCCGGGTCCGCGGGCATGTCAACTCCGGCTGTCCAGCTGTTGTAGTGCCCAAACTTCATGCCATCGCGCTCGCGGACCCGCAACAGATGCAACGCCGTCTCGCCGTCAGCGAGTCGTAGGTCCTCACGGATCGCCCGGGGCGGCACCCGCATACCGTAATCGAGAATCTGCGCCGAAGAGTTGCGCGCCATGCTCTCAATCTCCTGCAGCATGCCTGTCAGCGGTGCTTGCACGGGTTTTGGCGAGTACTGGTAAATCACATGGGTCCCGCGACCACGCCGCCTCTCGACCAACTCTTCAGTGGCCAAATCATCCATCGCGCGCTTAGCCGTGATGCGCGACACCTTGAACAGGTCGGCCAGCTGCTCCTCAGGAGGCAATCGAAGCCCCAGCGCCAGCGTGCCATCGAGAATTCTTGCTTTGAGCAGGGAATAGAGTTGGTGATAAAGCGGCGTCGGCGAGGACTTGGATACCTGGCCAATCAAATGTGAGCTAAAAATGTCATCCATGTCCACGTACCTAAGCGGTGCAATAGCCAATAAGACCTAATGATATATCAAAATAGGTGTATTACACACTGGACGGGCTTACTGTTCAGCTTTTGCAGCGCTTTCAAGCGCTGGCGAGGCACATGCACCGCCGATCATTTTGATATAATGTTATATCTTTAGTCTGTGGGGGCAGAACTGATGGGCATTACCGAACTGGCCGTGTTGCGCTGGCTACACATCATTGCCATGGTGTATTGGCTGGGCGGCGAATGGGGCGTTTTCAACACGTCGACCCACGTCATTAATCGCAACCTGTCGATGGAAGAGCGGCGCCGGCACATGCAGACGGCATACAACATCGACATCCTGGCGCGAATAGGCATCATCAGCCTCCTCCCGCTTGGCTTGCATATGGGCTACCTATGGGGTGTGCAGCCTTATGGCGGCAACTTCCTTGTGGCGGTATGGGTGCTCGCGATCGGCTGGCTAGCCCTATGCATCTCGGCTTATGTCTACCGAGAGACCGACCGAGGGATTCAGCTCACACTGTGGGATGAGCGGGTACGCTTTGTCTTGATCCCGGTAATGGTGATTACCTCGATCAGCTCATTACTGGGTTATGGGCCGTTCAATGTCGGGCCGATGCAGTACTGGTTTTCCATCAAGATTCTGCTCTATAGCGTAACGCTGATGATTGGTCTCAAACTGCGCTTCATCATGAGGGAATGGACCACGCTGTTCCGCGTGCTGGCGGAGGGCCCGAATCAGGCAGCCGAGAACCAGTTAGAGAAGAGTCTCGCGCTGGGCAAACGGCTGGCCTACTTCTACTGGATCACGATCGCGTCTGTGGCGTTCTTCGGCGCGACTAAGGCTGTTTGATCTCAGTTAAGCGGACGCCGCCTCAATGATCGAAGCCGGCGAGGCATGCCATATCGCATCGCCGCGCGCTACCAGCAAAGCCTCGAGTATTTCGCGCACCGTGCGAACGCGGTGCGGCTG
>CBFHIW010000105.1:0-2977 GCA_965656065.1 Luminiphilus sp.
GTCAGACATTGCTCTCGCCCTCGACACGGACCAGGTAGTTCACCTTGTTAATCATGCCGCGCACGGACGGGGTGTCTTCCACCTCGACCGTGTGGCCAATTCGGCGCAGGCCCAAACCCGCGACACAGGCCTGATGCTTTTTCAGACGGCCGTGGATGCTGCGCACCTGCGTGACTTTGATCATTGTTTTACTCATCAGTCTCTCCCCACTACTCAGCTGAGGATCTCTTCTACGCTGAGGCCGCGTCGCGCGGCGACGTCCTCAGGCGAGCTCATATCCCGGAGTCCTTTAAAGGTCGCCTGAACGACGTTGACCGGATTGGTTGAGCCGTAGCACTTGGCCAGTACGTTGTGCACGCCGGCGAGTTCCAGCACGGAGCGCATCGCACCACCGGCAATCACACCCGTACCCTCTGAGGCAGGCTGCATGTAAACCTTGGAAGCACCGTGAACGGCCTTGATCGGGTACTGAAGGGTGCCGTTCACCAACTGCACCTGCACCATGTTGCGGCGCGCTGACTCCATGGCTTTCTGAATCGCAACAGGCACTTCACGCGCCTTACCCCGGCCGTAGCCAACGCGGCCTTTGCCGTCACCGACCACGGTCAGCGCCGTAAAGCTCATGATGCGGCCGCCCTTTACCGTTTTAGCGACCCGGTTCACCTGTACCAGCTTCTCCTGAAGATCACCTTCAGTGCGCTGATCGCCCTGCTGCTTTTTGTCATTCATTGCCATACTTAAAACTCCAGCCCGCCTTCACGCGCGGCCTCTGCAAGTGCTTTCACCCGTCCGTGATATCGGAACCCTGACCGGTCAAATGCCACTGATGTGACACCAGCTGCCTTCGCACGCTCTGCGACCAACTTGCCTACTGCCGCCGCAGCCGCAACGTTGCCTGTAGCGTCCGAGCGCAGGTCTTTGTCGAGCGTTGAGGCCTGAGCCAAAACGGTCTTGCTGTCGCCAGAAATCACCTGAGCATAGATATGCCGAGGCGTGCGATGCACTGACAACCTGACGGAACCCGCAGTTCGCATGTGCACCCGGGATTTTTTGGCGCGGCGCTGACGCGCTTGTGTCTTGGTATTCATTGCCGTATCCGATTACTTTTTCTTGGCTTCCTTACGCCGGACGTACTCGTCGGCGTAGCGAATGCCTTTTCCTTTATAGGGCTCCGGGGGTCGGAAGCTGCGGATTTCCGCGGCAGCCTGACCAACGGCCTGCTTGTCGATCCCTGAGATCACAATTTCTGTCTGGGTGGGCGTATCGGCTGACAAGCCCTCTGCCAGTTGGTAATCCACCTGGTGCGACAAGCCAATCGTCAGGTTGACCGACTTGCCTGACGCCTTGGCACGGTAGCCAACGCCATTCAGCACCAGCTTCTTCTCCCAACCTTCGGAGACGCCTTTGACCATATTCGCCAACAGGGAACGGGTAGTACCCGCCATCGCACGATGGCTGTCGCCCTCATAGGTAATGGTGGCGACGTCCTCTTCCACGTTAACGCCAACACCGTCAGTCAGCGTCAGATCCAAAGAACCCTTTCCGCCTTTCACCGACAATTGCGTGCCATCAATTTTGATGTCGACCCCTTTGGGCAGGTCGACAGGACTATTCGCTACACGAGACATTTCTCTAACGCTCCCGTTATGAGATCAGAATACGGTGCAGAGGACTTCGCCTCCGACACCCGCGGCGCGGGCCGCCCGATCCGTCATCACCCCACGGGATGTCGACACAATGGCGACTCCCAGTCCGCCGCGCACTGACGGCAAATCATCCTTGCCTGAGTAACGACGCAAAGAGGGCTTGCTGATACGCTCGATGTCAGCGATCACCGGCTTACCGTCGTAATACTTCAGATCAATTTCGAGCCTCGGCTTGGCCGTGCTGTTGTCGTAACGATGACCGGCAATGTAGCCCTCTTGCTCGAGAACCTTGGCCACTGAAACTTTCAGCTTGGACCCCGGCATATCAACGGTTTGCTTGCCCGCCATCTGCGCATTGCGCAAACGGGTCAACATATCGCTCAGCGGATCTTGCATGCTCATTCAAATGTTCTCCGTTACCAGCTGGACTTAACCAGGCCAGGTACATCACCGCGCATCGCTGCCTCACGCAGCTTGTTACGGCACAGTCCGAATTTTCGGTACACACCATGAGGACGACCGGTCAGCTGACAGCGTCGCTGCTGACGCACCGGACTCGCATTGCGCGGCAATTTCTGCAGCGCAATCTGGGCTTCCCAACGCTCTTCGTCAGGAGTATTGACGTTGGCAATCACTTCCTTGAGTTGGGCACGCTTGGCAGCGAACTTGGCTACCGTTCGGGCGCGCTTCGCCTCGCGGGCGATCATGGATTTCTTGGCCATATCTCTGATGCCTCAGCTTCTAAAGGGGAAATTGAACGCTGCAAGCAACGCGCGGCCCTGATCGTCATTCGCCGCGGTCGTGGAGATGGTGATATCCATGCCACGTAGCTTGTCGATCTGGTCGTAGTCAATTTCCGGGAAAATAATCTGTTCAGTGACACCCATTGCAAAATTGCCACGGCCGTCAAACTGCTTGGGGCTGATACCGCGAAAGTCACGGATTCGCGGGATGGCAATATTGATCAGGCGATCAAGGAACTCGTACATGCGCTCATCGCGCAGCGTCACCTTGCAGCCAATCGGCCAACCGTCGCGGATCTTGAATCCCGCAATCGACTTGCGCGATTTGGTGACGATGGGCTTTTGGCCCGCGATCTTCTCCATATCGGAGACCGCGTGCTCGAGCACCTTTTTGTCGCCCACGGCTTCGCCCACACCCATGTTGAGGGTGATCTTGCTGATTCGCGGTACCGCCATCACGTTTTTGAGCCCGAGCTCTGACTGGAGCTGGGGAACAATCTCGCTGCGATACTTTTCTTTAAGCGCTGTCATCTCTCAATTGCCTCTTCTCGTCCCTGCTGATCAGGCGTCAACCAGATCGCCGGACGG
>CBFHIW010000106.1:0-2623 GCA_965656065.1 Luminiphilus sp.
GCTGATGAGCTATTGATGTCCGAGGGCGACCGCTCAGCGGACGAGATCGCCGCCGCCGAAGCTGCCGCCGCGCTGGCCGCCGTGGAGCAGGAAGCGGGCCGCACCACCGACCCCGTGCGCATGTACATGCGTGAGATGGGCACAGTTGAGCTGCTGACCCGTGAAGGCGAGATCATCATCGCCAAGCGAATCGAAGAAGGCATCCGCGAACTGATGGCCGCACTGGCTCACTATCCCAATGTTGTGCGCCAACTCTGCAACGAATATGACCTCGTAGCCAAAGAAGAGCGCAAGCTGACCGACGTGATGATTGGCTATCTGGACCCCGCTGAGCACGTCCCTTCGGCCTCCGAGATGGCCGCCGCTGCAGAAGCGAGAGGCCAGTCGGATGATGATGACGATGACGCGCCAGTCGGCCCTGACCCCGTCGAGGCCAAAAAACGCTTCGCGGCGCTAAAGCGTCAGTGCACGAAAACCGAGAAAGCCATCGCGGCAAAGGGCCGTGATCACAAAGACGCGATTACCGAGATGAACAAGCTCGGTGAGCTGTTCAAATTCTTCAAGTTGACGCCGCGGGTATTTGATCCCCTGATTGATGAGCCGCGCATCGCGCTGGCTGCAGTCCGCGAACCCGAGCGCGAGATCATGCGCATTGTGGTACGCGACTGCCGCATGGACCGCAAAGAGTTCATCAAGAGCTTTCAAGGTTCAGAGAGCGACAGCCGCTGGGTAAGCCGCGTGGCACGCAAAAAAGACGTCGGCGCCAAGATCAATCAGCACAAAGACGAGTTGCAGCGACTGCAGCGCCAAATCGCTAACGTCGAGGAAGCGACTGGCCTCACAATCGCTGAGATTAAAGAGATTAACCGACGCATGAGCATGGGCGAAGCCCGCGCCCGCCGTGCCAAGAAAGAAATGGTCGAGGCTAACCTGCGTCTGGTGATCTCCATTGCCAAGAAGTACACCAACCGCGGCCTGCAGTTCCTCGATTTGATTCAAGAAGGCAACATCGGTCTGATGAAGGCAGTAGACAAGTTCGAGTACCGCCGCGGCTACAAGTTCTCGACCTATGCGACCTGGTGGATCCGTCAGGCCATCACGCGATCCATCGCAGACCAGGCACGCACGATCCGTATCCCGGTGCACATGATCGAGACGATCAACAAGCTCAACCGTATCTCGCGCCAAATGTTGCAGGAGATGGGCCGCGAGCCCACGCCTGAAGAGCTCGGTGAGCGCATGGAGATGCCCGAGGACAAGGTCCGCAAAGTCCTCAAGATCGCCAAAGAGCCCATCTCGATGGAAACCCCCATTGGTGACGACGAAGACTCGCACCTGGGTGACTTTATTGAGGACCTCACCATTGCCTCACCGGTGGAGTCTGCGACCGAAGAAGGCCTCACCGAAGCAACCCGCGAAGTGCTGGGCGGCCTGACCGCGCGCGAAGCCAAGGTGCTGCGCATGCGCTTTGGTATCGACATGAATACCGATCACACGCTTGAAGAGGTCGGCAAGCAGTTCGATGTCACCCGCGAGCGGATTCGTCAGATCGAAGCCAAGGCGCTGCGCAAACTGCGCCACCCCACCCGCTCCGATTACCTGCGCAGCTTCCTAGACGAGTAAACGACCAGCCAGCATGCGCCGCCTCGTCACACTGTTCACCCTGCTAGGGTTTTTGATCAGTTGTGGTGGTGAAACAACAGATTCCTCAGCCACCGCGGCGAGCATCATGACCGTCTCGCTGTCTGGCTCGCCCAGTGCGCAAATCTGGCAGGGGCAGTGCGCCGCCTGCCACGGTGCGGCCGGTGAGGGTAATCGAGCACTGGGTGCGCCCGCACTCACGCAACTCTCCGCTGATTATCTCACCCGACAGCTTCAACACTTTGTCAGCGGCGTGCGTGGCGCCCACCCTGATGACGACGCCGGCAAACGGATGGCGCTGAGTGTGGCGAATTTAAGTGAGACCGATATACCTGGCCTTGCAGCGCTGATCACCACCGAGTTGCCTCCTGCTCAGCCTCCTATGACCCTTAAAGGGGATGCCTCACGAGGAGAGGACTACTACGTCAACATCTGCAGTGCTTGCCATGCGGGTAACGCTCTCGGCAATGATGCGCTCGGCGCGCCTGCGCTCGCCGGCATCAACGACTGGTACCTGAAGTCCTCTTATCAAAGCTACCTCGACGGCAGTCGCGGCACCCACCCCGACGATTTCTACGGCGCCCAAATGGCGCGGCTTGCGCCCGCGCTGGCCAAAGGTGACGATATCGATGATGTCATCGCTTTTATCGCCACACTGCCACCCCGCCGATCGCCTTAGATTCTCTATAGAAGCGCATGATGATGCGTGTAGACGTTAAGCTACCCAGAGCCGCGATACATCGCCTGCTCGCACTCTTCTTCTTAGCAAGCCTAGCGACCCCAGTGCCCGCCAGTGGGGAGATAGCCGCCACGTCCGGGTTCCACCTCACTGATACCTGCCCCGCCTCCTTCGAGCTTATTGACGGCGGCTGCGTTTTACGCAGTCGCTATCGAGAGTACCGGTCGCTCCGCGATGCGGGGGTTGGAGGCCTTAAAACCGGCCTGCCGCCGTTGCGAGAGGGTTTTAGCCCACAGCAGATCG
>CBFHIW010000107.1:0-2598 GCA_965656065.1 Luminiphilus sp.
CCGACCCAGACGATCGTCTCAAGCACTGCCAGCCGACCGAAGCGATGCACTATCCGCCAGTTGCTGAGGCCAAATCGCTCGGCAGCCGATCGACCGAGATCCTCAAGTACTTTGCGTGCCATTTCCGGGTAGTGCTCCAGATCCAGCTCTGTCACCGCATGCTGGTCGGAGTGATCGCGAACGTATCCCGTAAAGGTGGCGACCGCGGCGCCTGGGCTGTCGCCAACGAGCTGGGCGTATTCGGCAGCGACGTCAATCGCCTCACTTTGCAATGACACCGACACGCTAACCCCCGGTCATCGGCGGAAAGAAGGCGAGCTCATCCCCCTCTGATACCAACGCGTCGGTGAACACCACCTTGTGGTTGAGCGCGTGTACCAGGTTCGGCTGATTCAGGGCCTCGTTCCAGTCCGCACCACGCTGCGACAGCAGTTTTTTAATCGCCGCCACATCGACCTGAGCAGATGCCTCTGAAACGTCCGAGAGCGAGAGCTCAAACTCGCTTTCACCCAATGCCTCACGCAATGCAGAAAACAATTTAATCGTGATCTTCACGCTGCCACTCACCGCTCGCCCCGCCTGCTTTGTGAACAAGCTGGGTCTGCTCAATCGACATACCGCGATCCATCGCCTTGCACATGTCATACAACGTCAATGCGGTAATGGAAGCGGCGGTCAGCGCCTCCATCTCCACGCCCGTTTGGCCCGTCACTTTGCAGATCGCCTCAATGCGCACACCGGGGAGATCCTCATCGGGCACCAAATCGATCTTGACTGAGGACAAGGGCAGCGGGTGACACAGCGGAATCAGCTCCGAGCACTTCTTGGCCGCCTGAATGCCGGCAACACGCGCCACCGCTAACACGTCCCCTTTGGGTGTATCACCGCCCACAATGGCATTCAGCGTTGCGGCCTGCATGCGTACGCAGGAGCTCGCGGTGGCCTCGCGCGCGGTCACCGCCTTTTCGGTTACATCAACAATGTGCGCCCGTCCCGCATCGTCAAGATGCGTCAGGCGATCTGAATTCTCAGGCATAGGCCAATGCTAACACTCCGGTGCGACAAACGGCATAAGCTGGCATGATGCCCGTCTCCAGTGCGTTACCCCCGGACAAAGCATGACCCCCGATCAGACCTCAGCACCGAGCATCCGTTACCGCTGGACGGTGCTCGTGATGCTGACGCTGGTTTACACCTTTAATTTTATCGATCGTCAGATTCTGGTCATTCTGCAGGAACCGATCAAAGCCGATCTGGGCCTAAGCGACGCCCAGCTAGGCTTACTGACCGGCTTTAGTTTCGCGCTGGTTTACGTCACCGCAGGCATCCCCATCGCCTGGCTGGCTGATCGGAGTAATCGACGCAATATCGTCGTCGCCTCGCTGGCGTTTTGGTCTTTCATGACCGCCATCTCCGGTCTGGTGCAGAACTTCAGCCAGTTGCTGGCGGCGCGATTGGGCGTGGGCGTGGGTGAAGCCGGCGGCTCCCCGCCTTCTCACTCCATGATCAGCGACTACTTTCCCCCGAGCAGCCGCGGTACCGCGTTGTCTTTTTACAGCATGGGTATCTACATCGGCGTGCTATTCGGCTTCGCGGCCGGTGGATGGATTGCCCAAAACTTTGGCTGGCGCAACGCTTTTTTTGTGATCGGCATCCCAGGCATTCTCTATGCGCTCGCAGTGCTGTGGGTGGTCAAGGAACCCAAGCGCGGCCAGTTCGACGTTGGCGGCACGCCGCCTAAATCCAGCCTGAGTGAGACCATGAACTGCCTGCGCGGTCGACCGACCTTCTGGTGGATCTCAGTGGGCTGCGCGTTCACGGCGTTTGTGTCCTACGGCAACGGCAATTTCATGCCCTCGTTCCTGATGCGGAACCACGGCTTATCGCTGGCCGAGGTGGGCGCCATTCTGGGTCTGATCTCGGGTTTATCGGGCGCCGCCGGGACGCTCCTTGGCGGCTTTCTGGCCGATCGGCTGGGAGTGCGGGATATCCGCTGGTACGTGTGGATACCCATGCTTGGGGGGATGACCGCTATGATCCCTGCCTATTACACCCTGCTGGGCGAGAGCACCACGCTCATTATCGCCGCGATGATCCCCTCGCAAATTTTAGGCGCGCTGTATCTGGGACCGTGTATCGCCACTTGCCACAACCTGGTCTCTCCTGGCATGCGCGCCATGGCTTCGGCCATTCTGTACTTCGTGCTGAACATTATCGGTCTAGGGCTAGGCCCCTTGACCGTCGGCATCTTGAGCGATGCATTTGCGGGGACTTATGGAGAGAATAATCTGCGCTACGCCATGGCCGTCACGCTCACCATTAGCCTGGTGGGCGTGTTCTTTTTATGGATGGGAGCACGGAGCCTGAAACGCGATTTGGAGGTAAATGCGATGGCTTTGGAACGGCAAAAAATAGCGTAAACGCCCATGGAATTGCCGCTTGCAACAATGCGGACCTAACAGACAACCAAACATTGCCAAGTTAGATATAGCGACCTAGACCCGCCCGACGCGATTGCCCAACTCCCACAATGCATCAACGTTGTCCCCGGAGCGAAGTGCGCTCATGAAATCTTCGGGCCCGAAGGTTTTTTGCCAT
>CBFHIW010000108.1:0-2581 GCA_965656065.1 Luminiphilus sp.
GACTGAAGCTTCACAAGGCCGAGCACCGCGTCGCAGAATTGAACGCCGCGGCAGCGCAGCTGGCCCGCGAAGCGACCCGCCAGCACTTCGAGGATACTGGTCGCCAAGCCGTTGTGGCGGGCGCGATGGGGCCCACCGGTGAGCTGTTCGAGCCCATGGGCACCCTGATCCACGCTGACACCGTGGCCACTTTTGCCCAGCAGGCGAACGCGTTAGCTGAGGGCGGCGCCGAAGTGATCTGGATCGAGACCATGTCCTCACTTGAGGAGGTGGCCGCCGCTGCAGAAGCGGCGCGCACAACGGGTTTGCCGGTCTGCGCCACGCTGACCTTCGACACGGCCAGACGCTCCATGATGGGCGTCACTCCGGCGGATTACGCCAGATTTGCAGCAGAAATTGGTCTGGACATGGCGGGGGCCAACTGTGGCGTGGGGCCCGCTGAGCTAATGGATTCGACGCAGCGGCTGATCGAGGCGGGTATCGATATTCCGGTTGTTGCGAAGGGGAACTGCGGTATCCCGCAATATGTCGACGGGGCGATTCATTTCCACGGCAGCCCGGAACTGATGGCGCAATACGCGCTGTATGCCCGCGACGCGGGCGCCACTATTATCGGGGGCTGCTGCGGTACCACGCCTGAGCACATTGCAGCCATGGTGAACGCACTCGATAGCACTCCACGAAGGGCGCTGGATGCCGAGGCGATGACCGCGGCACTTGGCACGCCTTGGGCGGCATTGGCAGAAGCAGAAGCCGGCGGCGGTGGCGGTGGGGAGAAGCGTCGAGGGCGCCGTCGCAGGGGCTGATTAAGGGTTGTATTTGCGCCTCTTTGCGGCACACTGACTCTCTAGGAAAGCGTCGCGATAGCCGGCTCATAATGATCTCGGCTCGCGCGCTGAAAAAAATATTTTTCTAATTAAAGCCACAGGGCGCGAAACAGCCCACCTAATAATCCATGAGGGGACTCAGTATGAAGAAGAAACTTCTCAGCCAATCCATTTCGGCCGTTGTGGCCACGGCATTGGGTGCCAGCATTGCACACGCGGCGCAACTTGAAGAAGTGGTTGTAACAGCTACCAAGCGCTCCGAAAGCGCTCAGGACATTCCGATCACCATTCAGACGCTCGGTGAGGAGACTCTCGACGATCTGGGTATTGGTAATTTCAAAGATTACATCCGCTACTTGGCCGGCGTCACTTCCGGTGGTCGCGGCCCTGGCCGAAATGAAGTTTTCATCCGCGGCGTCTCAGCCGGGAAAGGCGGCCTGAAAATCGCCGGTGCAGTCGGCCTAGAGCCCAACGTGGCGATGTACCTCGACGAAGCGCCCATTTCTATGGGAGGCCGTAACATTGACCCCTACATGACCGATATGAATCGCGTTGAGGTCCTGCCTGGCCCCCAGGGCACACTTTATGGCGCCAGCTCACAGGCGGGTACGGTCAGGCTCATCACGAACAAGCCCGAGTTCAACGAGTTCAGCGCTGGGTTTGATGTCTCTGTTTCTGAGACCAGTGGCGCAGATGGCAGCAATGCCGTTGAGGCCTATGCCAACATCCCGATAATTGACGATACCTTGGCGGCGCGCATTGCGGTCTATAACGTCAAGGAAGGCGGGTACATCAACAATATCCGTGCCACCAAGCAAATTGGCCTGCAAAACCCGGGCTTCGGTGGCGTCATACCAGAAACACGCGCGGTGGCCCGAAACGACCAACTAGCAGAGAACAACTTCAACGATGCGACCTACGAAGGCTTCCGCGTAGGCGTGCGCTGGGCTCCAAATGACGACTGGGACCTCCAACTGCAGCACACCAGCCAAACCATCGAAACAGACGGCGTCTGGGACTTTGATCCGACGCTGGGGGACCTGAATTCAGTCTCATTCCAGCCCGACACCGCCGAAGATGAATTTGATCTCACCACCTGGACGGTCACAGGCAGGCTCGCCAGTCTGGACGTCATCTACACCGGCTCTTATCTGGACAGACTGGTTGAAGGCATCTCGGACTATTCAGGCTACGCAGACGTGGGGCCCTACATCCCCTATTACATTTGTGACTATCCGGGCTATGCCAACTGCGGAGAGCCCGCTTTTTATCTCGATCAGTACTACAACACAGAGCGCACAACCCATGAGTTCCGCCTGAACACCGATATGGACAGGCGTCTCCGGCTGCTGGTTGGCGTGTTCTACGATGACACCGAGAATGTTGAGCGCGGCGATTGGAACTACCCGGCAACTGTGGCACAGGGTTTTGCGCCTAATGCGCCCATCCCGGGTGCAACATCGAGTAATCCGAATGCGCGCAATCCCGGTGTCGCGTTCTTCAATGACTTTACCCGCACCAAAGAGGAGCTCTCATTCTTCGGCGAGCTCTATTTCGACATCACCGACTCACTAACTGCAACGGTCGGTGCGCGTCGCTATGACATTGAGATTGGCTTGAGGGGCAGCTCTAATTTTGCAAACCGTGACTACGGTAGCGGAGATGGTGACGGGGGCCGGAATATTGATGAGATATTGAAAGACTCAAGCCCCGCCGATCTGAGCGACACCATTTTCAAGTTTAATCTGCAGTGG
>CBFHIW010000109.1:0-2576 GCA_965656065.1 Luminiphilus sp.
TTGCTTCCCAATTCAGTTTTCCGTAAGCGAACAAATTTTCCCTCAATGTGGACCAACCGCGTCGATGCGCTTGATTTACATAAGGGGTATTAGTCCAATCACCAATTAACTGGTCCCAGTCTGGATATGCCTCAAAGTCAGCCTCTGAGTACACGCGCTGGTAATTATCTTCATGAATATCATCGTATGAAACATAAGCTGTAAACCGCAGCTGATCGCTGCCGGTCATCAGTTTCGCTGCAAGGTGATCACGCTCGTTCTGCGCGGAACCCTCCATCCAGTCAGTAGCCTCCTGATGCGATGCAGAAACGTAGAATCGAGTCGATGAGCCAATAAGACCTGAGTCGTATCGCGCATAAAAGCGCTGCGCATCATATTGGCCGCTCACATATTCCAATCGGACGCGTTGGTCCAGCGTTGGGTCAGACGTGACGTAATTAAGCGTGCCACCGAGCGCCTCGAGTGAGCGAGATGAGATATCAGCTGTTCCCTGAGACACCTCAATTGTCTGCAGATTCGCGGTGTCAATGTATCGATTCGCTTTGGCGCCCCCACCATAATTTGAGTTGCCATTTGGCAGTCCATCGATAGTTGAGCCAACCTGTTGTTCTGCCAAATTTGTTTGGAAGCCACGCACCGTGATAGCAGTGGACCAGTCGTCAAAACCAAAAGCATCACCCTCGTGCACCGAGACACCCGGTAGGTTGTCGATAAAGTTGTTAATACTGGTGATAGACGAGTTCTGCAGCTTCATACTGTCCGTAATCGCGTTGTTGGCGTAAGTGGTCGCCTTCGACACCACCACAATTTCCTCAAGCTGATCATCGTCGGGAGTCGAATTTTGGCTGAACGCAAGGGTCGATGCGAGTGCGGCACTGATGGCTGCCGCCAGTGGGGTTTTGCAGGGAAAAGAGCTTTTCATGGCATCTCCAAATAGTAGGAACTTCGTCAATGACGTCATCATTCGACGCGCCCGGGGCTGTCTGATGATGCTGAGCGGGCGTTTCACTGAGGTGTCAGAAGTATGAAATTTTTCTGATCTTTTCGTGCGTGCTCGATGACAGCTACATGTCAAGTTGGCGTCAGTTCAATGACTAATCGATGAAAGTTCTCACCATACGTCCAGCACTCCATCACTTAGCGATCTGTAATTGGCGTGGATATCGACGGGCAATCTGAGCGGCGAAAAGGAACAAGGCATTCAAGGAAATAAAAACTTCACAAGAACTGCGAGCATTTGAAACACTAGCTCGGCTACCTTAGCCGCGCTGAGTCGGGAAACTCAGTGAGTGGCTTCTATTTGCCCCACTACCAAGTAGTGGGGTTTTTTTTGTGGCACTGTGGTGCAGGCTCCACAAACCGGCTCAGGGGCATGGTCGCAGTCATGGTTCGCCTGATGCCCCGTATTCCTAATCAAAAATCCTCGAAAAAATTTAATAATCATCAGCTATCGTCAAAAATTTAGAGGAAACGTCGCGTGATAGCTGCGCTCCGAGCACACCTATTCTCCGCCATCCCTGACGATACGCTCTATCACTACACCTCTTTGCAGGGACTGATGGGTATTGTCGAATCTCGCACGCTGCGCGCGTCAGACATTCGCTGCATGAATGATTCGACAGAGTTGATTTACGCACTCAACCTCTTACAAACCACCATCGCAAGCCGCACCCAAACCAGTCGCCAACAAAACGCTGCGTTATCTATTTTTTCTGCTTGGTTGCGCGAGCAAATCAATGTCGGGCCAATGCTTTTTTCTGCGTCTTTCAGAGCCAACGGCAACTTGCTGAGCCAGTGGCGGGGCTATTCAAACCACGGAAAAGGCGTCAGCCTTGGTTTTAATCCGCTTGCGATCAAAGGGCTCGCAGACGAGCAGGACTTTTCTCTGGGAAAGTGCCTCTACAACGTGAATGAGCAGCAAGCATTAGCCAATGACATCGTCAGCATCGTTGTATCGATGCACGCTGAGCAGCCTGATCTGCAAAAAGCGCTCGATGACATAGAGGGTGACTTGCTAGGCATTTGCGCGCTCTTGAAGCACCCCTCGTTTGCCGAGGAACAAGAGTGGCGGCTGGTTTCACCCGCCTTTATGTCAGTTGCGGATAAACCGATTGCATTTAGAGAGGGGAAGGCCATGCTGGTCCCCCACTATTTGTTCAACCTTGCAACAAAGGGCGCCATCGCGCTGGACCACGTTTACGTGGGGCCGACGCCCAATTCAGACCTCTCGGTAAACGCACTGTCCCATTATCTGAAAGACAAGAATGCACACCCAGCGAGAGGCATCAGCGATAGCGAAATTCCCTATCGACCGCGTTGAGCCGCCCTACTAGTTTCAGACACTGACCCCCGGCTTTTTGTGACTCGGGTTATTGAGTCAGGCAGCGCTGTAATATGCCCAGGCATCTACGATAGGTTTGGGATCAAAGTAATAGGGCCGAATCTCGCACACTTTGCCGTCGCGGAACCGAAACAGCTCCGCTAACTGCGCGGGCGCAAGACTCGGGTCTTCGAAACGGAAAGACACCATGTTGACCACATAGTCGCCGCCCACCGTCATCACTTCTGGCTCAAGG
>CBFHIW010000110.1:0-2497 GCA_965656065.1 Luminiphilus sp.
CTGTTCATCGATTACGACCTGGGCTTTGCGACCCTCTCATCCAACACAGGCTTCAAGGACCACGACTACTACTACAAGGAAGACTACGACGGTACGCCGCTGAGCATCAACAACTTCCAGTTCCAGCAGAGCGGTGAGTACTTCCAGCAGGAGCTGCGGCTGACGTCCAACGGTGACGGCCCCCTGAGTTGGTATACGGGTGTGTCCTACTACGATGAGGAGCTCGACGCCGAGTTCACCAACATCGGTTCAGAAGACCTGATGTGTCAGTATTACCTGAACTACTATGCCGAATACTACGGCTACGAGTTCTATTCCGGCTGTAGCGACTACTACTACGATTTTTACCCGACCGCCGACGGCATGCTCACAGAGTCAGGCAAAATCAAGGGTAAATACACCGGTTGGGCGGCCTACGCCAACATGGGCTTCGACATCACCGAGCGGCTAAATGTCGAGTTGGGCGTGCGCTATACCGAAGATAAAAAGGACTTCAGCACCTGGGTCATTGAGCCGGACAGCTATCTAGGGCCCTATTTCATCTATGGCTTTGCCACAGACGGCTACATCACCGATACCCAAAAGTGGGATGACACCACATTCCGCGGCCTGGTGACCTACGCGCCGACCGAGAACAGCATGATCTTTGCCAGCTACACCCAGGGCTTCAAATCCGGTGGTTTCGGTAGCTTCTGGGTAGAGGACAGCTCGGGTGCGGTGCCGGCCTACGAGACCATTTCTCAGGGTGACGGCTACCTGCCTGGCACGTTTGAGCCTGAAACGGCAGATTCCTATGAGATCGGCTTCAAAGCCAACTACCTCGATGGTCGCGGCAGCTTTGACGTGGTCTTCTTCATGTATGAATACGAAGACATGCAAGTGATCAACTACGTGAACGTCGACTACGACGATGACGGCGTGGCAGACGCGTTCTCCGGTCGGGTACTCAATGTTGGCCAGACAGATGGCGAGGGCGTGGAGCTATCGACAACGGTGGCGCTGGGCGACCACTGGACCCTATATCTCGCCGGCGGTTATCTGGATACCGAGGCGACAGGCCTGCAGGACATTTGCGGCGCCGAAGATGCCAGTAGCTGCGAGGGTAGCTCCCTGTTCTGGGCGCCCGAAATCACGGCAGCAGGCAAACTGGACGCGCGCTACCCCATGGGCAACGGCACCATTACCGGCAGCTTCGAATTCTTTTACGAGGACGAACGCGGCGGTAGCTGGGAAGCTAACCCCGAGGGCTATATCGACGCCTACACCATCGCCAACCTGCGGGTCGGCTACGAGTCAGACAACAACTGGTATGTGCAGGCCTATGCCGAGAACGTCTTCGACGAGTTCACCTGGGACGGCTACAACGCCAACGGCGGTATTTTGCCCTCGCACTTCTTCGGCCCCATGCGCCCGATGACGATCGGGGTGCGCGCCGGGATGAGCTGGGACTGAGAGGGCACACTAATACAGAAACGCCGGCACTAGCCGGCGTTTTTTTTGGGCCTCTATCATGACCCTTTGATGCCGCTCTGGTGCGCTTGTGACGCCCTCTTCAGTGCGGGACCAGTCGCCACTCAATCTCCAGATCAGACCAGCATTGTGAGTTACAGGCGGCTGTTCTGCGCCAACTCTGGCGTCGGGCCAATCAGCTCCGCTCTTAGCCCGGGTCGAGGCGTATCAGGATCAAGCCAGATCCCGCCAAACAGTGGCCCGAAATCTCGATCATCAATACTGCCGATCGGACTGCCGTTAAACCAAAATGCGCTGTCACCCAACGCATTCAGACCGAAGACCAAATTGTCACCCTCGGTGATGTCAGGCCAGAGCTCGGCCAACAACACCAGCCACTCATTCAGCCTGGGATGGCTTCTGCCCTGCTCTTGCCACGCCTTCTCGGTCTCTTCGACGAGCTTGGCGGCGGGAATGTCCCGCAGGTAACGCAAAGAAAGCCGGTATGGGGCAACCCCCTGCCAACGGCCACTGGGCGTGAACAGCGCCGAGTCGTAAACCTCCCAGATCAACACCTTGAGTCGCGCCTCGCCGACCAGCGGCCAGACGTCGGTAGCCAACGACAAGTCGCTTGATGCTGGCAGGGCGGACTGATCGATTGAGGGCACCGACTGCCCAGAGGCGGCACCGGCAAGCTCGGGCGAGCCCGAAGGCTCCCCCGGCGTCAGGTCTGTGCCCAATGCGATTCCGCTCACCAGCAGACAGGGGATCAAAAGGACAGAGTGTTTCATGCAGTAGGCGCCATGCGATGACTGATGCGATAGAGCAAGGGCAGTAAACCGATCCAGATCGCAACGAGCACAGCGCCAGAGAGCAGCTCACCGAGGGGTAGCGAGACCGCACCCAACCCGGCGCCCACCATGTAATTAAAGGGCACGGCGATGCCGCCCAATACCGCTGCCAACCACATCGACTGTCCAATTTTGGCGAAGCTCCGATAGAGCGCAGCCGCAAACACCCACCACAGCACGATTAACCAAAGGGGGAC
>CBFHIW010000111.1:0-2451 GCA_965656065.1 Luminiphilus sp.
TACAGGGTTGAATGGGAGGCCATGCAAATTGGCGTCCTCGACTTCGACATTTCCAACCTAACGTTCATTGATAACGTATCGGATGCAGAGATTAGTGGTGTAGAAATCGACGCGGCCTGGTTGCCCACCGATAACCTGAGTCTGTTTGCCAACCTGTCGTTTAACGACACCGAGCTCACCGACGTGCCTGCGAATATCGTTGGCCTTGAATCAGAGGGTAGCCCGCTAGCACTGGCACCAGAACTACAGTACGTGCTTCGCGGTCGTTATGACTGGGCGCTCAGCGAGAGTAGTGGCGCCTTCGCTCAGCTGGTTTATCAGTATACGGACGATCAGATCAGCTCAATTGTCTCGGACGCCTCGTTTAACATGGATAGCTACAGCACCTGGGATGCGTCCCTTGGGTATAGCCGTGATAAGTGGACTATCACGCTGTTTGGGGAGAACCTCTCTGACGAGCGCGCCACCTTGTTTATCAGCAACGAGGATGACATCGTCAAAACGACACCAAACCGGCCCCGCACATATGGGCTAAGGCTCAGTTACCGATACTGAGTCTTTCCGTGTCTTGATTGAGGCTTCGACACAGCAAGGCGTTCCCAATGGAACGCCTTTTTTTGTATGGTCGGCGACTGAACCCCTAGTGCATGACATGATTGGATAGCGTCATGGAAGATTCCTCAGAAACGCTGATACGGGAGGCAAAGCTCAGCCTGCAAGCCGGTGATGTGCCTGCCGCTCGCGCACCGCTACACGCCATTCTTGAGCGATATCCGGATCACCGGGAGGGCCTTTACTACTTGGCGGTCTGTGAGCGTCAAATTGGCGAATCAACCGCCGCCATCAAATTGCTGAACAGGCTGATCAGCAAGCACCCGCAATATGGCAGGGCCTACCAGGAGTACGGCCACAATCTCGCGGCCAATAAAGACGCTGAAGGCGCAACGGTAGCTTTCGAGAGAGCGGTCAGACTCAACCCCGCGCTGATGGCAAGTTGGCAGGCGCTACTGGGGCGGTATCGCTTTCTGGGCAGTGCTGATAAGGCTGAGGATGCCAGTAACCATATTCGATGGCTGGAGAGTATGCCTACGGAACTGCGCACCGTAAGCAGTTTGCTCCATGAAAATAAACTGTATGTCGCGGAGCAGATTTGCAGGGCCTTCCTGAAGAAGGAGCCCCACCACAGAGAGGCGATGCGGTTGCTGGCCGAGATCGGTAGTAAGCTGCAGATTCTTGACGATGCAGAATTTCTTTTGGAATCCTGTGTCGAGTTTTATCCCGACTACCATCGAGCGCGTCTCGACTACGTACAGGTGCTCCACAAGCGACAAAAGTTCAATAAGGCTCTGGACCAAGCGCGTGAGCTCCACCACAGCGATCCACAGAACCTCTTGTATGAGGTCACATTAGCCGCCGAGCAGCAGGCCGTCGGCAACTTCGACGAGGCGCTATACATCTACGATCAAGTGCTCGCGAAAAATGGCGACTTACCCCGGGTGCTGGTTTCGCAGGGTCATGCGCAGAAAACCAGCGGCCTCGCTGCAGACGCGGTCACCTCGTACCAGCGGGCGTATCGATGCCAGCCGGATTATGGCGACGCTTACTGGAGCCTCGCCAACCTCAAAACCTATCGATTTTCCGAGGAAGAGATTCAGCAGATGACTGCGCAGGAATCTTCCTCTGAGGTGGATTCAACAGACAGAATCCATCTCTGCTTCGCACTCGGCAAAGCATTGGAAGATCGGCAGCAATTCGACGAGGCGTTCGCTTTTTACGAGCGAGGTAATGCGCTCAAACAAGCTGAGTGCGGCTACGACGCCGATAAACTGGAAGAAGAACTCCAGACTCAGGCAGCGCTCTTTGGTCAGCAGTTTTTCAGTGAACGAGCCGATATGGGCTGTGAGAGCTCAGCGCCTATTTTTGTCGTCGGGCTCCCGCGTGCGGGCTCCACGCTCCTTGAGCAGATACTGGCATCGCACTCTGAAGTCGATGGCACGATGGAATTGGCCAACATCATTGGTACGGCGAATCGACTCGGTGGACGCAACCACCACCGTGGAGAATCGCGTTACCCCTCTATTCTCTCAGAGCTAGACCCCGCTCAGGCCAAGCAGTTGGGTGAGAGTTACATTGCCGACACCCTGCAACACCGCCAGGACGGGCGTTTCTTTGTCGACAAGATGCCAAATAACTTCAGGCACATCCCCCTCATTCAATTGATACTGCCGAAGGCGCGTATTATCGATGCGCGTCGACACCCCATGGCCTGCTGCTTTAGTGGCTTCAAACAGTTATTTGCCGAAGGCCAAGAGTTCACCTATGGCCTTAACGAGATCGGCCGCTACTACAAAGCCTACGTCGATATCATGGCGCATTGGGAAGCGGTGCTACCGGGGCGGATACTGCGGGTTCAGCACGAGGACGTGATCGACGATCTAGAGGGGCAGGTTC
>CBFHIW010000112.1:0-2399 GCA_965656065.1 Luminiphilus sp.
TTTTTTATGACCCTTCTATGAATGTTTGCACCGTTACCGACACCCTGCAACTGTGAAAATTACATACTAGGAAAGAGCCAGTGAACAACTGAGATCAGTGTGTTACGCCATGTTCCCAGCCGGATGCGCGACGCAGAGAGTGCAGCTAAGACACAGAAAGTTAGCTAAAGGGGAGGAGTGGTTGAGCGACATATCCTCATGATGACCTTGATACAGCAGGCGATCATTCAGCCCTCATTTGACTTGGAGGGAGCCAAAGATGGCATTGGCACGACTTCTTTAACCCCCTGAGATGTGCCCAAAAGCAAAACGTCTGCCGGCCGCGCTGCGAATAACCCATTACTCACAACACCTGCAATTTGATTGATCCGGGCCTCCACTGCCGCGGCGTCCTCGATTGTCATACCGTGAACGTCCAGTATTAGGTTGTGGTTATCTGTGATCACGTCTTCTCGCCAGACCGGTTGCGCACCAAGCTCGACCAGCGCTCTGGCGACATGACTTCGCGCCATGGGAATCACTTCCACTGGGAGCGGGAAAGCACCTAAAGTCTCCACTCTTTTGCTCTCGTCGGCAATGCAGACAAATTGCCTTGAGGCAGCGGCGACGATCTTTTCCCTCGTCAGTGCCGCGCCGCCACCTTTTATGAGATGCAGCTGAGAATTGGCCTCGTCGGCGCCGTCGATGTAAACGTCCAGGGGGCCGACACTGTTGAGATCGACAACCGGCAGACCCAGCTCAGACAGCAGTGACGCTGAACGCTCCGAGCTGGCCACCGTGGCCTCGATGCGGGATTTGAGTTGCGGTAGCAGGCGTATAAAGCACTCTGCTGTCGTGCCCGTGCCAATACCGAGCAGAAGCTTGTCGCTGTGTTCCGCGGCGACCCGCTCGAAAGCGGCCTCAGCGACCTGTTCTTTCAATAGTTGTTGGTCCACCCGAACTCCGACAGCACCGGCCCTTCGTCAGCAAAGAGTATATCGTCGATGCCCCCGAGTGGGACGGCTTTTCGATAACGGGGCCATTGGCAGCCCTTTATCTGTCGCGAACCTTCGGGGCGCTGCTCCACCTTGGGGTCACTCCTTCAATGCAGCAGCTCAAAAGCTATGGGTGTTGAGCAGCACCGCCTTGCCCGAGCCCAGCTCGCCCGGCGGCTTTCATCAATAATTTTTGATGAATGAATCTGAAGGTGCTAGCCTTGCGCCATGCCCCAGAAAGCCCAAATCATTGCGCTGGACGCCCAGCGCGCGCCTGACGCTGTCAGCGACGAAAACGCCGAGTCACTGAATGCGCTGTTTAGTGCGCTGGCGCACCCGCTGAGAATGCAGGTGCTGAGGGTAATGCGGGCTGACTCGTTCAGCGTGTCAGAGCTGTGCGCCGCATTCTCTGTGCGCCAAAGCGCACTGAGCCATCACCTCAAGATTTTGACCGACGCCGGATTTCTGGCCCGGCGACACGAGGGCACGGCCACTTTTTACCGACGGCAACTGCCCGAGGGCAAACACCACGCACTCCGTCAACAGATTCTGGATCAGATCGACGAGGAGTCGATGCCAAACGGTCTCGCATCCGGCTTGGAGGCGGTTCAGCGTCTCCGGGAGCAACAATCCGCCGCATTTTTCCGCGACCATGGCAAAGAAATCCGCAAACAGCAGGAATCGATTGCCTCGTGGGAAGACTACAGCCGGGCCACACTTCACCTGTTGGATCGCGCAGGCAATTTTGAGGAGAGCGCGGTCATCGAGGTGGGACCAGGCGATGGCGCCTTGCTCGGCGAACTCGCCAAGCGCTCCGCCACCGTGTGTGCGCTCGATAATTCAGAAGAGATGCTCCATGCGGCGCAGCACAACACCCGAGAAATCTCCAATATCGCGTACCACCTAGGCGAGCCTAAAGCACTGATCGCGCAGCGCGGCACGTTTGCGGCTGCTGTGGTCAACATGGTGCTGCATCATGTCGCGGACCCCGCGGCCCTGGTGCGCGATACGGCCCTGCTGCTTCGACCGGGTGGAGAGCTCATCATCAGCGATCTCTGCCCCCATGATCAGGCCTGGGCGCGAGAGCATTGTGGCGATCTATGGCTCGGCTTCTCATCAGAAGATTTGCGTGCCTGGGCAGTTGCTGCTGGTTTAGAACACTGTGCCGAGCTCTTCTTTGCACAACGTAACGGTTTTCAAATTCAAGTGCAGCATTTCAAGCGCTGCTGAACAATCTCAGGAAGTTTTGCCATGAGCGACTATTCACTTTTCACATCGGAATCCGTGTCCGAAGGGCACCCAGATAAAATGTCGGATCAGATTTCCGATGCCATTCTGGATACCTACCTGAGCAAAGACCCGGACGCGCGGGTCGCCGTTGAGACGCTTGTCAAAACCGGCATGGTGGTGGTGGCAGGAGAGGTC
>CBFHIW010000113.1:0-2371 GCA_965656065.1 Luminiphilus sp.
AAACAGTTCTCAGTGCTGCGGTATTGGCCGCTCTGACGGCGCTGCCCGTTGCGCCGGTTGCGCTCGCGCAAGAAGGGTTGATGCTGGAGGAGGTCGTGGTCAGTGCGCGAAAGAGGAACGAAGACCTTCAGGACGTGGGTCTCTCAGTGAGCGCTTTGACCGAGACAGAGATCAATCGCACCTTTGCGCGCGACATCAGAGACCTCGCGTTTATCTCGCCAAACCTAATTTTCGACGATACCTCGCAGGGCCCCGGTGGTAATGCAGCGCTTTATATCCGCGGTGTCGGTGTGGCCGATGTGGAGAAAAACTTCGATCCCGCGGTGGGTGTCGAGATTGACGGTTTGTTCATCGGTGCGAACAGTGGCGCGATTTTACGCAGCATCGATTTGGCATCAGTAGAGGTGCTCAGAGGACCTCAGGGTACCTTGTTCGGTCGCAATACGGTCGGCGGCACCATTCGCGTCGAGAGAACCCGGCCCACGGGTGAGCTCGGCGGCAAGGTGCGGGTTGGTTACGGGGAGTATGACAACTACTGGTATGACGGCATCTTGAATTTCGGTGTGACCGACAATCTCGCCGTGAAGCTGAGTGCTGCCCGAAACAATCTACGTGACGGCTACTTCGAAAATGTCGCCCTAGGCCGCGATGAGGGCAAGATTGATTATCAGTCGTACGGTTTCAACGCGCTCTGGAACGCCACAGATAACTTTGAACTGGAATATACCTATACCAACGAAGAGACGGATCAGGATACACCGCCGCTCCTCAACGTAGGGCAGCCCGATCAGTTGTTTTGTAGTGGATTTGACCTGTGCGCTCCAAGCGTTAACCTGCCGACCACGGGCGACCGATATAAGACCTCGCGCGTGATCTACGAGCCCACAACCTGGACAGAGTTCCCGCTACCTGACGGTGTTGTAGTCTCCTCACCGGACGATCTGGCGCTGAATACCGACGATGCCACCTTTGACGCCGAGACCCACATCATCGAGGCGCGCTGGGACATCACCGAAAACCTCAGGATGAACTACATCTACGGTAGTTTTGAAACTGAGGAGACCATTGTGTCCAACTGGACGGCTGAAGAGCCGATGCTGTTCGGCACGGATAGACCCGCCGAGTATGAGCAACAAAGTCACGAGCTGCGCTTTACCTATGATGCCGGTGGTGCGCTGAAACTGGTGGCGGGTGTGTACGACTGGCAGTCTGAATACGACATTAGGCTGCGCAGCTGGATCACCTTTGTCGTCCCGGGCACCGTTCTGGATATTCCCCAGTACACCCACCAGGAGACTGACTCGCAAGCGGCGTTCTTTGAGGCGGATTACGCCTTCACTGACAGCTGGACCTTGACGTTGGGTGGTCGATACACCCGGGATGAGAAGCTGACACGCCAGCGCGGTAACCTATCCGCAGATGCCGATACTGACTGGAGCGAATTCACGCCTAAAGTGGGTCTGCGCTACCGCCTGAATGATGATGCCATGCTTTATGCTACCTATTCAGAGGGCTATCGCAGCGGCGGATTCAACGGTCGCGTAGACAGCTTTGAATCGGCGACCATCCCCTACAACCCGGAGTTCCTTGAAAACTATGAATTGGGTTTCAAGTCCGAATTTGGTGGTGGGCGGTTCCGTCTGAACGGCGCCTTCTTCTACATGGACTACAAGGACAAGCAGGAAGAAATTGGTCTGAAGTCTGACGGCGCAACCGGGCAGAGAATCTCAGTGTTCAATGCGGCAACCGCTACGATGCAGGGTATTGAGCTTCAAGGTCAGGCTCTGGTGAGTGAAGGCCTCACGCTGGCAGCCAACTTCGGATACCTCGACTCCGAATATGACGAGTTCACCTTTGATTCCGGCTTCGGCATCGTCGATAACAGCGGTCTTCAGTTCAGGCGAGCCCCGGAGTACACCGGCTCCATATCCGGCACCTACGAATGGGATATGGCGGGAGGTCAGGCATGGATTCGCGGCGCCTACCGCTTCATCGATGACTTGTTTGTAGAGCAGACCAACAGGGCGGAGCTGAAGAACGGTAAGCAGAACTATCTGGATGCGTCGATCAATTATCAGCGAGGTGGCGCGACATTTAGCCTGTTTGGCCGTAACTTGACTGATGAGGACGCGCTGGCGCATGGCCTCAATGTTTCCGGCTTGTGGTCCTATGCCTCGCCGGTTGCACCGAGAACCTGGGGCGTGGAGGTCGTGTACGATTTCGGTAACTAACAAACCGAATAGCGTTTCACGTGACAAGGGAGGCGCTCATAGTGAGCGCCTTTTTTATTTTGAGCGTGTGTACTGACGGTGCTGAGCAAGAAACAAAGAAAACAAAAAGGGAGACCAAGATATGGGTCGCATAGCTGACA
>CBFHIW010000114.1:0-2344 GCA_965656065.1 Luminiphilus sp.
GTCTTACCGTGGTCTACGTGTCCAATCGTGCCCACATTTACGTGGGGCTTCGAACGCTCAAATGCCTCTTTTGCCATGGCGACACACTCTCCTGAGTTTCTGTCTGTCTGGCGCCCTGTCTGCGCCTCTCTATCAACTTCCCGGTATTTCGCCCTCGGCGCCATACCGAATTGGAGCTCATAACCGGATTTGAACCGGTGACCTCTTCCTTACCAAGGAAGTGCTCTACCGACTGAGCTATATGAGCAAAACTGCTGCCCTGTTTGGAGCGGGTAGCGGGGATCGAACCCGCATCATCAGCTTGGAAGGCTGAGGTTCTACCATTGAACTATACCCGCGGTAATCGCTTACCTACCCCGGGACCCACACCAGCCGTCGGAGGCTCTAAAACCCCCGCCGGCGTTATCCTTGGTGGAGGGGGGTGGATTCGAACCACCGAAGCTCGCGCGTCAGATTTACAGTCTGATCCCTTTGGCCACTCGGGAACCCCTCCGGAAGGGCGCACATTCTCTAGATCTGGACCCCCTGTGTCAACAGGGCTGGAGGGGGAATTCTGCGCTTCCCGCAGCCCTCGTAAATGAGGGCTACACCTACGTCTGCGCCATTTGGGGCGCTGTTTTTAACGCAAGGGCAAAATGGAGCTGGCGAGAGGAATCGAACCCCCGACCGGCTGATTACAAATCAGCTGCTCTACCTACTGAGCTACGCCAGCGAAGCGTGGGGCATGGAGCAACAAAACTGCCCCTGCCGATGGGGTGCGAATCATCCCCTCAGGGGGACTGATCGTCAAGCTCTTGAGACAACCACAGCCGAAGACCTTCCATCACCAGATCGGGGCTGTATGTGGCCGCCAAGCCGAGATCCTGCAGCGTGGTCGCACCGCCACCGGTGAGTAGCGCACGATGCTCCGGGTACTCTGCCGTTATCGACTGCACTGCGCCGACCACGGCCCGCCAGGACCCTGCAGTGACGCAGGCTTCCGTGTTCACACCTGGCCCAATGGTCGGCGCCTCGAGGGCACCGACCTCAATTCGATCCGTCTCACTACTCAAGGCGCGCCGCATCAGGTCGGCGCCGGGCAAAATATAGCCGCCTTCATGCGCGCCTTCTGCGGAGACCAAATCCACGGTCACGGCGGTGCCGGCATCAATCACACACAACGCCCCCTTGTTGTGGGCATGCGCCGCCAACATGGCCAGCCAACGGTCTACGCCCATTCGCTCCGGCTCGACATAACTGCTCACCAAACCAAGACAGCTTGATTGTGCCGTCGCGCGATGCACGGCCCTCGCCCCACTCGCTGTCAACGCGGCTATCAGCTCGGCGTCAGCCGAATCACTGGCAACACTCGCCAGCCCCGCTATACCCCAACGCTCTGCCTCAATAGCCCGGCAGAGGCTCGACACATCCGAGGCTGAGCCGCCGGCGTCCAGTAATCCTTCAGCGTTAGCAAGACGCCACTTGATCGCGGTATTACCCACATCGATCAGTAACCACGGCGTCTGCTCAGTCATCCCGCCGCTCCAATCTCAAGCAAGGTCGCTTCTCCACCCGCCACCACCGACTGCCCTGTTTCCGTATTGACCAAGAGCGCACCATGCTGATCAACGCCCGCCGCTTTGCCTGCCACGGTGGGCGACCCTTCCACCAGCACCTGCCGGCCATGCAAAAAATCCCGCTGCCGCCACTGTTCAAGCCAACCGCTCATATCGCCACCCGCAATGTCCATGAGCCCTGAGGACAGCTGGTTGATCAGTTGAGCAGCCAGACTATTACGGTCTACCTGCGAGCCGCGTGCAGTGGCCAGATCGGTCCAGGGTCGCTGAATGGACTCTGCACCGTCGACACGCATGTTCACGTTCAGCCCGATACCTGCCACGACAGGGATCGCACCGTTTTGCTCGCCCAGCAGTTCGATCAGTACCCCACCCAGCTTGCGCTCTCCGTGGTACAGATCATTGGGCCACTTCAGCGCAAGGTCCACCGCGAAGTCTCTCGCGATCGCTTCGGCCAGCATGGCGCCAATCGCCAGGCTGAGGCCGGATAATCGCTCTACCGGCCCATGAAAGCGCCAGCCCAGGGAGAGATAGAGATTGGCCCCTGCGGGGCTGTGCCAGCTGCGGCCGCGTCGACCCCGGCCTTGCGTTTGCTCCTCTGCCAGCGCTACGACACCGCGGGAGCCATCAGCTAACGAGGAGCCATCAGCTAACGAGGAGCCATCAGCTAACGAGGAGCCATCAGCTAACGAGGAGCCATCAGCTAACGGAGAGCCATCAGCTAACGGAGAGCCATCAGCTAACGGAGAGCCATCAGCTAACGGAGAGCCATCAGCTAACGGAGAGCC
>CBFHIW010000115.1:0-2180 GCA_965656065.1 Luminiphilus sp.
TGGCTGAGTGGTGGCAACGCACGGTGGCGGGGCTTCCGGTATCATGCCAGCGCTTTATCCACCAACAGGACACACTCTGTGAAACCCTATGCGGCATATGCCATCGGTGCGGCACTGGTCGATACCGAAATTCAGGTGACCGACGCCGAACTGGCAACAATGAATGTAGAGAAAGGCATGATGACCCTGGTCGATCAGGCGCGTCAGGGCGACATACTGACGACGCTTTCCGATCACCTGATTCGGGCGAACCACGCCTCCGGAGGCAGCGCCGGCAATAGCATGATTGCCACCGCGATGATGGGCGCACCGACCTATATGAGCTGTAAGGTGGCAGAGGATGCGGACGGCGATATTTATCTGGCCGACCTCGAAGCGTCGGGCGTCGCACACGGACTCACAGAACGCAGTACCGACGGTGTCACGGGAAAATGTATTGTATTGATCACCCCCGACGCGGAGCGGTCCCTCAATACCCATTTGGGCATCTCCGAGACACTGTCAACCGACGAGGTCGACGAGGCCGCTATCAAGGACTCCGAGTGGGTGTATCTTGAAGGCTATCTGGTGACATCCCCGACCGGCCATGCAGCCGCGCTGAAAACCAAAGCGCTCGCCGAAGCACACGGCGTGAAGACAGCCGTCAGCTTCTCTGATCCGGGCATGGTGAAGTTCTTTCGCGACAATATGGCCGCGATGGTCGAGGGCGGTGTGGAGCTGGTGTTCTGTAATGAGTCCGAGGCCCTGGAGTGGGGTCAGTGCGACGACCTGGAGGGCGCCATCACGGCCATCCAACAGGTGGCGAAACGCTTCGTCATCACGCTGGGTGCCGAGGGCGCGATGACGTGGGACGGCGAGACGCTGCATCGGGTGGCCGCGCAGCCCGTTGAAGCGGTGAATACCAATGGTGCCGGGGATATGTTTGCCGGCGCTTTCCTCTACGCGTTATCGCGAGGGGAGACCGACCTGCGCGCTACCGAATATGCCACCCTTGCTGCGGCGGAAGTAGTAAAATACTTTGGCCCGCGGTTAGAGCGAGACGCCTGTCTTGCGCTACGCCGTCAATTTTTTGGTGACTGATTCGTCAGCACCCAACAGGAACAGACCACAGCGTATGAGCGACATAGAGATCAAACCTGTCATCAAGACAGACCCGCTGTATCAAATGCTGCGCCAGGAAGATGTCGACGGCTTCAACGACAATCGCGACAGTCTGGATACCAGTGAGCTCACTGGCGGCGATTATCGGGGCCGAGATCTGCGCAGGATGAACGCCCGCGGCCTCGACTTTTCCAATGCGTACTTTCGCAACTGCGACCTCAGCGGCATCGACTTCCGGGAAACCAATCTCGAAGGCGCAAGCTTAATGGACGCCAAGGTGTCGGGGGTTTACTTCCCCGCGGCGCTGAGCGCTGATGAGATCCGGCTCTCTCTCGATCACGGCACGCGCCTGCGCTATCACCAGGACTAAGCGGACATGATTGGCAGGGACGCCGCCTCAAATAAATCGGCTTACAGGCTCAAAGCTTGGCTGAGCTTTTTTGTGCTGACCTGCTCGATGATGCTGCAGAGCCCTATTGGACAAGCACAAAATAGCCTCGCCGCCGCGCTGCAACAGCAAAGTGAATTTCTGCCGGTCCGCGAGGCCTACCGACTTGATGGCGCGCTGACCACGAACGGTCAGCTCCGCCTCTACTGGCAAATCGCCGAGGGCTATTACCTCTACCAGCACATGTTCGCCGTCAGGCACGCAGACGCGTCCTCACCGGCGAATCTGCCAATTAGCTTTCCACCTGCGCTAGACAAAACCGACGAGTTCTTTGGCGATGTCTCGGTCTACTACGATGAGGCGGACTTAACGGCCGCGCTCCCCGATGACGCAACTCGCCTGACCCTCGCGATCACCTATCAAGGCTGCGCGGATGCCGGGCTGTGCTATCCACCCGAAACCGAGCATCTGCTGGTGGATGTCGTCACGGGCGCCGTCACGCCAACAAGCTTTGAACGCGAGCCCCCGAGTGCCGCTAGCGCTGCCCCCACCGGTCCAAATATGACTTTGCTGCTGGCGCTAGGTCTGGCCTTCCTCGGGGGTCTTGTCCTCAATGCCATGCCCTGCGTGTTCCCCATTCTCTCGCTCAAAGTGCTGAGCTTTGCAACGGGTGATCCTGGTGAGCACCGCC
>CBFHIW010000116.1:0-2096 GCA_965656065.1 Luminiphilus sp.
CGTTCATGCCACCGAGGAGCGCGTGGCCAGCCATCTCCGGTCTCACTTGAAAGCCCTACCCGGCGAGGACAGGAAATCTCAATTGATTCTGCAGCAGATGCTGAACGATGAGGAGCGCCACGGCGCAGAAGCGCTGGAGCACGGCGGCGAGGAGTTCCCGCGACCTGTCAAGGACGTGATGACGCTGGCGAGCCAGCTGATGACCCGGACCACCTACTGGATTTAGGGAGCATAGAACCGCTCTTCGTTGAGTTCGAACTCAGCAAGCTCCTTAAGATGTGGGACTTCCAGTTAAATCACTGGAGTTACGCGAACCAAGCCTCACCAGCCTAAGTAACGCTTCACCTGCAACTCTCTAAAATCTTTGTTATTGAGCGGGATGGCTGCTCAGCAGCCTCGGCTATGTCAGTCACCAGCGAACATCGCCGCCAGAGCAGCGCCCGGGTCCTCGGCCCGCATAAAGGTCTCGCCAATAAGAAAGGTGTGTACCCCACGCCCCCGCATCTCCGCGACCTGTGCTGCGGAACTGAAGCCGCTCTCGGTCACCACCTGTACCTCGGATGGAATGCGCTCCAGTAACCGATAGGTCGTGTCGAGGCTGGTCTCAAAAGTGTGGAGGTCCCGGTTATTGATGCCGATGAGATCACCGCCCAATGTGAGCGCCTCATCGAGTTCCGCCTCATCATGGACCTCGACCAGCACATCCAGGCCCGCCTCACGGGCACAGTCATGCAAATCCTTGAGATGCGACAGCTCCAGGCAAGCCACAATAAGCAGAATGGCATCAGCACCAAGGGCCCTCGCCTCCCAGATCTGATACGGGTCTAGGGTGAAGTCCTTGCGCAACACCGGCAAGGAGCAGGCGCCACGAGCGGCCTGCAGATAATCATCCGCCCCTTGAAAGAAATCGATGTCAGTCAGGACCGACAAGCAGGCCGCACCACCCGCCTCATAGCTGGCGGCAATCTCGGCCGGATAGAACGCCTCGCGAATGACCCCTTTGCTGGGGCTCGCCTTTTTGACCTCGGCAATGACCGCCGCCTGACCCTGCATCACGCGATCAGACAGCGCCGAGCGGAACCCCCGGGCCGGGTCAGCGCTGGCCGCTAGCTTTTCGAGCTCTGCAATTGATCGCTGCTGCTTGCGCTCGGCGACCTCCTCGGTCTTGCGGTCGAAAATCTTTTTCAGCACCGTGGGTGCGGCAAGCTTAGTGGTCACGAATCAGTTGCTCCGCCTTGCTCTGCAGCCAGAGCCTGTGTGAAGGCGACAAACGCCTCGAGCTTTTGCGCGGCAGCCCCCGATGCCATCGCTTGTTCGGCAGCGGTAACACCTGAAGCCAGCGAGTCAGCTACCCCCGATACATAAATCCCCGCGCCCGCATTCAACGCAATAATGGCGCGCGCCTTGATGCTGACCGCATCGTCGTCACCGCCCAGCGCGGTGCGAATCAGACGCGCGGAGTCGTCTGCGGTTTCTACCTGCAGGCCGTCCAAGCCCTCGTGCGCATGACCCAAAGCGGCGGGATCAATCTCGATCGGTGAGAGTTCACCGCCTTTGAATTCGTAGCCATGGGTGGGGGCTGCGATGGAGATCTCATCGAGCCCGTCTTCACTGTGAAGGACCAGCGCGTGCTCACTGCCTAACCGGGCCAGCACCTCAGCCAAGGGCTCGCAGAGCGCCGCATCGTAAACGCCAAGCACCTGACGTTTCACCCCAGCGGGGTTCGTTAGTGGGCCCAGTACGTTAAAAAGGGTGCGCAGACCCAGCTCTCGTCGCGGGCCAACGGCGTGCTTCATGGCCCCATGATGTGCCGGCGCGAACATAAAGCCCAGGCCCACTTCCTGAACACAGGCGGCGATTTGCTCGGGGTTTACGTCAAGATTAACGCCGAGCGTCTCGAGTACATCGGACGAACCGCTGCTGCTCGAGACCGACCGATTACCGTGCTTGGCGACCTGTGCGCCTGCAGCGGCGGCAACAAAAGTTGCGGCGGTCGACACATTGAACAAGTTGGCACCATCTCCGCCCGTTCCCACAAGGTCGATCACATGATCACCGATCACGGAGACAGGGGTCACTAACTCCCGCATCACCTC
>CBFHIW010000117.1:0-2077 GCA_965656065.1 Luminiphilus sp.
GTCACGCAAGGGCTTTCAGCATAGTCGTTGGTTTATTCGCGGCGCCGCCCGGTTTTTTAACCGCTGGGGCTGGCGATGGTTCGGGTAAGCGTTGAAGCCGTGAGATACTGCTTGTATGGCTGAGTCAGAACCAAACCCAGTTGATACCCAAGACCTGCTGTGGGGGGCGGAGTGTGCCCGCCGAACGCTACTCAGTCACTTCGGTATCACGCCGCTGGTTAGTCGATTTGATCCTATTGCCGCCAAACCGGCTCAACGTTTTGACGTGCCGACAGGCTCTGTTGATGTGGTGCCTTCGAGCGCCCCCGCAACTCCGAAGAGCGGTGATGAGATGCAGGCCGCCCAGCTCCGGGAAATGTTGCGACGCGATGCAGATGCAGGCGCTTCGACTGAAAAGGCAGGTGCGACATCCCAGCCATCCGCTGAAGAAGCGGGCGATATAGCGACCGATCGCGGCGAGTCACCGACCGGCGCTCAAAGCAATGTGGGGACTGATACGCCCCTCTCCTTATTGCTGGTGACTAGCGGCGATGTGCTGTGGGTCGAGGTTCTCGAAGATCAGCTCCTGCGACAGGAGCAGCTGCAGTTGATTGCTGCCATGGCGCGCGCCATTCGGGGTGCCTCGGTCCGTTGCGCGCATCAGCAGTTTGATTGGCCTCCTGCCGCAGGGTCTGCCATTGCGGCGTCGGAGGGCATGGAAGGCATGCTCTCGGGCTTTCTGCATCGGCTGACCAGCGATCATGGGACCCGGCATATCGTAAAGCTCGGTGCCAGTGAGGTAATACCTGCCTCGGATCTGCCGACCCATCAGATTCCGTCCAGTCTGGAGATGCTGAGAGAGGGCTCGCTCAAACAGTCCGCGTGGTCTGTATTAAAACCACTGCGCGCTGGTGACTGATGCACAAATATCACTGCGGGCGCTGAGTGACCCCGCGGACCTCGAGCAGCTACAGCCACTTTACGAGCAGTCAGATGGCCCCTCGTACGGTTTTTTGCGGGGCTTGCTGGGTCAGCCTTATTTTAGGGCCTGGTGTTTGTTAAAGGACAAACAGCCGGTGGCCGCGATCTGGTACCAATGCGCGGCAGAGCAGGCGGACATGATTGACCTCCGGGTGTTGGCCTCTGAGCGGCGCCGAGGCTTCGGACGTCAGTTGCTCTGGGCCTCCTTGACTGCGTTGGGGGACGTCGGCGCCGTCGCACTGGAGGTGCGCTCATCTAATACGGCAGCGCGGGCACTCTATCAGTCGTTGGGGTTTAGCGAGACTGGCGCGCGACCCAATTACTATGCCACCCCTGATGGCCGCGAGGATGCCATATTGATGACGCTGACACTCAATATCGGTGGCAGTGTAACGTGAACACCATGTCCCACATGCTGAAGGCCGTTGACCCAGATTGGCGCATGAAAGTGTGCAGGCCCAGGCATTATCGCCCTCAGAGGGAGAGCAGGTTATGAACATTGTTGAGACTGACTACTGGTGCCTCATGTTGCCTCCCGAGTGGTCAGCAGAGGAAGAAGACGGCAGTGTGCTGATCACCGATCAGGATGGTATTGGTGAGCTGGCGATCACCACGCTGGTCCGCGAGCCGGAGGACGGGCCAGAGACGACTCTTTCGGAGATCGCTCAAACGGAGTCGCCGGAGGTCAGCAGTTGGGCCAACGCCACATTCGGTGATTTCTCGGGCGTCACGGGGCAGTTCACCGAAGAGGGGGCGGTGTTGCAGGAGTGGTACCTCAGCCACCGTGTTGCGCTGTTGTATTGCACCTATGCCTGTGACGTCGAGGATGCTGGCATGGATATGGCGGCGGTGGAGGAAATTCTGGGCACGCTGGTACCCGGAGATGCACTGTTGGTCGACTAGGTAAACAGGCGGCAAGCTGCCGGTCTAGGATACGGTTCCCGTTACCCGCACCCGTTTACTACCCGCAACGGGCGCCTCAGCCTGCGCCTTGGCGCGCTGTTCAATGCTGGTATCGATCTGATTCTTGAGTGCAATCAGGCAGCCAGTGACCAGAAACGCGCCGGGTGGCAGGATCGCCACCAAAAAGGGGTAGTCCACGTTAAATACCTGCCAG
>CBFHIW010000118.1:0-2020 GCA_965656065.1 Luminiphilus sp.
TTGCGATGACCTTCACGACTTCACCTTCTGGTCCGCTGAATGGACAGCAGTTGAAACGGCCAATCCCGCCCGGGCACGACCACGCTTTGATTTGAGATCAGCTCAAAGCCAAACGGTAAAGCGTCAACCTCTTCTGCCGCTGATTCTGTCTTCATGGCAAACAATATGCCGTGATCGTGCAATATGTGCTGAGTTCTTCCAATGGTGGTGGCCAAATCGGCAAAGGCTCTTGTGATGACGGCGTCAGGGTGCTGAGCGGGTCGCCATTGTTCGACTCGGGTTGTCTCAACCTCGATGTTAGATAAACCCAGCGCCCTTTTCACCTCCAACAGGAAACGCGTTTTCTTGCCATTACTGTCCAGTAACACAAACGGCTTGTCCGGCTCTGTAATCGCTAGCGGCACGCCGGGTAGTCCCGCGCCGGTGCCGATGTCGGCCCACAGTTCTCCGCGGATATAGGGTCTCACCGCCAGACTTTCAAAAATATGGCGAGAAAATAGCTCACTACGGCGGCGTACGGCTGTGAGATTAAAGGCGCGGTTCCATTTCTCCATCAGATAGACATAGCCAATCAGTTGGTTGGCCTGCGCATCAGAGAGGCTGATGCCGATCTCTTCGGCCGCGTTGTGCAGCAGGGCTAGCTCGTTTTCAAGCATGCGCCGCTGCGCGCACGCTATCGCTAAGTTCTCGCTTTTTGAGATGCACCAGAAGCAGTGACAACGCGGCTGGCGTCACACCCGGTATGCGTCCAGCCCTTGCGAGATTCGTTGGCCTCATCTCATTCAGCTTCTGACGAATTTCATTGGACAGGCCTTCAACCTGATCGAAATCCAAATCGCCCGGAATCGGCATGGATTCATGGCGCTGTAAGCGATCGACATCCTGCTGCTGGCGATCGATATAACCTGAATACTTGAGTTGAATGGTGACTTGCTCTGCCACGGCCTCCGACACGTCATTCCCGGGGGGGGAGATTGCTCTCATATCCGCATAACTCAACTCGGGGCGTTTGAGTAACTCTGCCAATGAGTATTCTCTGGATAAGGGCTTACTCAACGAAGCTGAGAGGACTGCTGCCGCGTCGCTACCGGCTTGAATGTAAGTGCGCTCCAGTCGGTCACGCTCTCGCGTAATCGCTTCGCGCTTCTCAACAAAATGGGACCAGTGGGAATCACCCACTAACCGGAGTGAACGACCGTGTTCAGTCAGCCTCAGATCAGCATTGTCTTCCCGGAGTTGCAGGCGGTATTCGGCGCGAGAGGTGAACATGCGGTAGGGCTCTGTCGTACCCAAGGTCACCAGGTCATCGACTAACACGCCGATGTAAGCCTCATCCCGCCGCGGCACCCAGGGTGGCAATTCCTTCACCCTTCGCGCGGCATTGAGGCCGGCTAGCAACCCTTGCGCCGCCGCCTCTTCGTAACCGGTAGTGCCATTAATCTGGCCCGCAAAATAAAGCCCCTCTATCGCCTTGGTCTCCAGACTATGGTGCAGATCACGAGGATCAAAGAAGTCGTACTCGATGGCATAACCCGGTCGCGTGATCGCCGCGTTTTCCAAACCCCGGATCGAGCGAACCAACTGCAGTTGCACATCGAAGGGTAAAGACGTCGATATGCCATTAGGGTACAGCTCTATGGATGTCAGCCCTTCAGGCTCGATAAAAATTTGATGCGAGTCTTTGTCGGCAAAGCGGTGAATCTTATCTTCAATGCTCGGACAGTATCGAGGGCCAACGCCTTCAATCGTCCCGCTAAAAAGCGGTGAGCGATCGAGGCCCTCGCGGATAATGTCGTGAGTCTGGGTATTGGTCTCCGTGACCCAGCAACACCGCTGCTCCGGATGTTGATCCCGGCTGCCCAGCAACGACATAACGGGCCTGGGTTCGTCGCCCCATTGTTCTGCCATCGCAGCGAAATCCACCGATCTGGCGTCCAATCGGGGCGGCGTTCCGGTTTTCAGTCGTCCCACCCGAGGGCACAGCTCGCGGAGGCGATCTGCCAATCCGATGGCGGCCTGG
>CBFHIW010000119.1:0-1736 GCA_965656065.1 Luminiphilus sp.
CTACCGGAGTCAGGCGTCAGCTTTCCCATCCAGCGGCGGAAAAAGCCGGGCTGTTGCGCTGACGCGGCGGCGTCTGATTTGGCGCGGCTGTCGTCCATCAGTGGTGACTGGCGTGCGTATCTTGTTCAGCAGGGGCTTGTCGTCTCACCGATGCATCGGTGCAGGCGCGGGTACCTGCAGCGCTGACCGCGCAGATTTCAACGGTTTCACCCTCAATGGGAGGAGCCGCGATATCGAGCAACATGATGTGGCGACCGCCGGGTTCGAATATCAGCGTCTGGTGGGGCGCGATGTCGATCGATTCGAGCTCCGCCATGCGGCGCTGGTCGCC
This sequence comes from Luminiphilus sp., assembly GCA_965656065.1. Taxonomy (GTDB): domain Bacteria; phylum Pseudomonadota; class Gammaproteobacteria; order Pseudomonadales; family Halieaceae; genus Luminiphilus. Next base: position 332 of record CBFHIW010000119.1, read on the forward strand.
GTCGGCGATGACTTCGTGCATTTCCGCAGTACTACTGATTTCACTACTCACTGCCGACAAGGTAACTGTCTGGTCACCGTGATTCATGAGCATGCCGTAGGCAGCGGACACTTGCGCACCCGGTGGCATGCTTCGCACCCAGGCGTCCTTCCAGTGAAGCATCTCGCCTGCATGGGATGCAGATGACAAGCCCGCTGAGAGCAGGCAAATCAGCGCGGTGAATGCATGGCACTGGCCGCGGGAGAACAAGGGTCGCCGCATCATTGGGTCGGTCATGCGTTGGAGTCCTTTTCAGTAAGAAGATGATTGTCGGAGCCGCAAAGCCATATCACGCTGTTATGTGCCCGGAGGCGGGGAAAAAGACGCGGCACTAACTGTGCGGCAAACGGGCATGGGGTATTAGCTAACGCTGCGCCAGTGAATGAGCCCCCCGGCTGCTTATCGGGAGACACTGGCTAAAGCTTCCGTGACGATATTGGCGGTCAACAGCTGGGGCAAAATGGTGGGCGCTGCCTGCAGATTACCCGGGTACATCACGTACAGCGGAATGCCGTTACGCCCGTGCTCGCGCACGAAAACGCCAATTTCAGGATCGTAGTTGGTCCAATCGGCCACCATGTAAGTGACGCCAGCAGCCTCGAAGGCGCGCGACATGTCATCGGTGAACAGCACGGCTTGCTCGTTGGCCAGACAGGTAATACACCAGTCGGCGGTGACATCCACAAATACCGGCGTGCCCTGTGCGCGCAGCGTCTGTAGCCGCTCGGGTGACCAGGCGACGATCCCGTCTCGCTCCCCTTTGCCGATTGAGGCGGTGGCGTCACCCCGCACGCTACCCAGCATCACAGCAGAGACCATGCAGATCAGGCCGATGATCCGTGCAGTCGCCCCGCCGCGCAGCAGCGTCAGCCCGAGCGCGAGCATCACGAGACCTGCCGCCGCCGCCGCCATGGTATCGACGCCGCTTTGTTTGCCTGCTACCCAGAGCAACCAGACCGCTGTGAGGTAGAGCGGAAAGGCCATCACCTGTTTCAGGGTTTCCATCCAAGCACCGGGTTTGGGCAACCAGCGTCTCGCCGTGTCGCTCATGCTAATGGCCACCATCGGTGCCGCCATCCCTATGCCGAGTGCAGCGAACACCGCCAGCGCCTCAAATGCCGGTTGGGTGAGGGCGTAGCCCAGCGCGCTACCCATGAAGGGCGCGGTACAGGGGCTCGCCACCACCACCGCCAGTACGCCCGTAAAGAAGCTGCCCCGCGTGCCAGGGGCGGTCGCCAGTCCGGCACCGAGGTTCATCCATCGCCCGCCGAACAGCACGAGCCCCGATAGTGAAAGCCCCATAACCGCAAATAGATAGGCCAGCCCAATCACAAAGCCGGTGGACTGCAGCTGAAACCCCCAGCCT
>CBFHIW010000120.1:0-1705 GCA_965656065.1 Luminiphilus sp.
CGGCTCCGGATTCCGTGAGGTTCATGGTGCCCGACCACTCACCCGAGTAGATCTTTTCGAGGTAGGTGGATTGAAGTGCCTCATTCGCATGGGCCGAGATAGCCAGCGCAGCACCGGCGCTGAGGAAAGGTTCAAGCGCAAAGGCCATGTCGGCACTGTTCCACATCTCGCAGGCAGCGGTCCCAAACAGCTCAGGCAGGCCCTGCCCGCCCTGATCCTGCGGTGCCGAGATACCGACCCAACCACCGGCGCCCAATTGCTGAATAGCGTCGCCATAGCCTGGCGGAATGGTGACCGCGCTGTCACTGCAGCGCGCCGGATGCGCATCGCCGACCCGCCGCAGGGGCGAGACCACATCGGAAGCGAACTTGGCGGCTTCATCGAGGAGCGCTGTGGTCAGGTCGCTGCCCAAACCCAGCTCCGCGTAGTGGGGGAGCTCACCCAGCACCGAGCCGACATCGAGCACGTCGTCGATCAGAAACTGCATGTCATCCGTGGGGGCCGTATACATCGTGTCTTCCTCGTTTTGGAATCGTCTCGGCGCGCGGCTTCGATTGCGCCATCCGCCTGGGTAGCGCCCATTTTTGCCACGTCGGAACCATACGGCAAAAATATGACCAAAGAGTTATAATTCACCACATGAATAAAGGCTGGCACGCCTGACGCGCATTATATGAAAAACCTCAACCAAATTGATCTCAATCTGCTGGTTTATCTGGAGGTGCTGCTGCGCGAGCGCAATGTGACCCAAGCCGCGAATCAACTGGGGCTGTCACAGCCCGCCATGAGCAACGGACTCAGAAGACTGCGGGCCCTGTTTGACGACCCACTGCTCGTGCGCACCTCTGAGGGCATGACCCCCACCGAACGCGCACTGGAGCTGGAACCTCTGGTCAAGGAGATTCTTCTGGGCGTGGATCGCGCCATGCAGCCCGCCACCGAGTTCGCGCCGGGCGAGGCACAGATGGTGGTGCGCATCATGGCCAGCGACTATGCCGAGTCCACACTTTTCCCTGCGGTGCTCACGCAACTCCGCGAACACGCCCCGGGTATCACGCTCGACATCATGAATCCTTCGGATGTGAGCTTTCTGGACGTCGAACGCGGCAAGGTGGACCTGGTCATCAACCGCTTTGATCAGATGCCGCAGTCTTTTCATCAGATCACGCTTTGGGAAGACAGCTTCTCCTGCCTCATGAGCGCCGACAATCCGATCCTTGAGGACTTCTCGCTTAAAAGCTATTTGAGCGCCGATCACATCTGGGTCAGCAAAACTGGCATGGGGGTCGGCGTTGGGGTGGACCCTGGTGACGTGCAGCGACTGGGCTGGGTTGATGCCGCGCTCGCAGAGCAGGGCGAGAAGCGACAGATACGCGTCTTTACCCGCCACTACCAAGCCGCCATGACCCTCGCGGAGCAAAATGACTTGATCGTGACCCTGCCAACCCGCGCGACGCGCCTGAAACACGACCACCCGCGCGTCGTCATACGGGAAGCGCCTTTTGTCATCCCGCCGCTGGAACTCAAAATGGCCTGGAGCCCCCTGCTTCATAACAATGCGCCCCATCGTTGGGTGCGGCAGTTCATTACCGGCATTGCCCGAGCACTGCCGAGCGACACCGACGCCTAGCTATAAACTCTGCGAATACCGTTTATCGCCTGGATCACTGTCATCAATAGTAGTGACTGAGTAGAGTGACACCCT
>CBFHIW010000121.1:0-1683 GCA_965656065.1 Luminiphilus sp.
GATCGCTGCCTAACGCTTCCATGAACAGGCGGTAGTAGTTCCCCGAGTAGGGATTGGGTGCGAAACAGACCAGCGGAATGGGATTGTCGGCCACCCCGGGCTGAGAGGTCAGCACGTGGATCTGACCCCAGTCGTGGTTCACATAGCTGCGCTCGAAGCTGACGGCATTTTCCGCCTGCGCGGCAGTTATTAGGCTAATGAGCCCAATGGCGGCGGCGAGGAGGAGGGCAAAGGGTTTCATTATCGTTATGCTCCTTTTGACGAGGGTGTTACTAGGGAGGGCTATTACGCCGCAGTCTATCCATGTCCTATCTACGTCGCTCCCGGATCCAACATGATTTTGCAGTGGGCGTTAGGGGTCCTGAGACTTTCAAACGCCTCCGAGAAATCTTTGAAGCCGACGGTGCCCGTGCACATGTGCGTGACGTCGAGTTTGTCCATGGCAAGCAGTCCTGCAATCATGTCGAAGTCGGTTTTGTCATAGGCGACGACGAAACGGGCGGTGAGCTCCTTCATCATCGCCGCCGCGGGCACCAAAGTGTCAGGTCGGGCACAGAAACCCACCACCATAATTTCGCCACCATGGCGCGCGTATTCCACCGCTTCCGCGATCATGCCGGGAATGCCAACACACTCAAACACCACATCGGGTGCGCCACCTGAAGCTTTTTCGATCTCGGGTAATACCTCAGACGGCGAGCCGGATGCGATTGCCGCATCCGCACCAAACTGCAGGGCGCTTTCTCGGCGGAGCTGCTCGGGCTCGGTGACCGTGATGTGGTAGGCACCCATAAAGCGGCACCAGAACGAGACCGCTAACCCCACGGGGCCAGCCCCCAAAATCAATACACGTTTGCCCCGAATGTCGGTGCTCATGTTGATCGCATGCAGGCCCACAGCCAGCGGCTCGATGAGAGCGCCCTCTACCCAGTCGACGCTGTCGGGCAGCAGGACCGAGTTGTGGGTATCGAGCGTCATGTACTCGGCAAAACCACCGGAGCGCTGCAGACCCAGGATAATATTGTTCTCGCACTGCATCGGCTTGCCCGTTTTGCAGGGCAAGCATTGCCCGCAGGAATGCGAGGGGAGGCCTGTGACCTTGCGGCCGGGCTTCCAGTCGGTGGGGCAGTTCTGGCCGACTTCGACGATTTCACCCGCAAACTCATGGCCCATCACGGTACCCGTAACCAACAGGCCATCGTGTTCTTCGGTGGCGTGCAAATCAGTGCCGCAGATGCCGCAGCGTTTGACCGCAATGACCACTTGTCCGGCAGCGGGCGAGGGATCGTCGACATTCTCGACGGTGAGGGGGGTGCCAGGCTCGTGGAATACAGCGGCTCGCATCGCGTATCTCCCGTATTAAGGATCAAGTTTCTTTTGGTACGGCACTATCTTGCAGTTTACCGCGGCAGGAAGCTAGCTCACGGAGGTCGATCTGAGATGCCCTATGCACTACCATCCACGAGTTTATTCGGTTTTATGCTCGGTTGAGCGAGAAACGGGTCTTATGGCTCGCTCATGAGTGAGCAGATAAAATGTAATCATTGGGAGTACGACATGGCTGTGGCCGAGCAAAAAATAGAGTGTGTAAATCGTTTTATTGAAATGGCTAACACCATGGCTAACGAGGGTAAATCGCGGGAGATGGTGTCGTCGGGTCTGATGACGGCCTGTGCGGTGTAT
>CBFHIW010000122.1:0-1616 GCA_965656065.1 Luminiphilus sp.
GCGGATCTGCACGTTATCAGGGTTGGGGTCCGAGCCCGTGTCGGTGGCGATCTCGGTCACGAAGTCCTGACTGGTAATGATGATGCCGGCATTGTTGTTGCCGGTGATCACGTTGTCTTCAATGATCACTTCATCCCCTGACATCACGATGATGCCGCTACCCGCTGGAATCTGCGATACCAGAGACCCGGGAATGCCGAAGTTGGGGGTGTTGTTGTCGAGCACAAAATTGCGCCGGATGATGGCGTCGTAGGAGCTCTTGATCGGCAGCCCGGGGGTAATGAAAACCAGAATACCGCCGGTATTGTTTTTGGCGAGATTGCCTTCGACCAGCACGTGGCGGCTATTCTCGATCTCGATACCGGCGACGTTATCGAACACCTGATTGTTGCGGACATCGATGTAGTCACTCATGCCGACATAAATGGCGGCGTCCTCAATACCTGAGAGGATGTTGTTCTCAATCAGGCCGTTCTCGCCGAGCTCCGGGAAGATGCCATACACACCGGAGTCGATGACCCAGTTATTGCGGATGGAGAAGTTATTCCCCGCCTGACCCATGATGGCATTGCCTTTGTAGTGAGTGATCTTGAACCACTCCACCGAGAAGCCATTGCCGGAATACAGGATGGCGTCGTTGAGCTGCTTTTTGCCATCCAAATGGGGCCAGTTGTCACCCTCAACGATCCCCCGCAGGGTGATGTCGTCTTTGTCGACGTATACCGTCTCGCTATAGAGACCGGGATACACCCGTATCTCGTCACCCGGAGCCGCCTGATTCACGGCATCCTGAATACGTTCGCCCTCGCGCACCTCAATAATGGCGGCTTGGGCCGCAGAGGCAGCGAGCAAAAGCGCCAGTGCCGACGCACCGGCGCTGGCGTTATGGCGCATGCGATAAAGTGAGTTCACCAATAGGTTGATCATTGTTTGCCCCCCGTGGGCTGTCTTTCAGGGCCTATTTTTATGCAATGCATTATTAGTGGCCGCGATCTCGGTCTTATTGTGCACCAAAGGCTCAGTCGGTGCTTGTCGGGCGTGAGCCACACCGACAACGGGTAGCCCGGAGGGCACGGCGGTCGGGATCTGGGGCATAAAGGCCTCATCGGTCAGCGCGCCCATAAAAGTCGCCAGCAGTGTTATCTCGCGATCCGTGAGTCGCGGCTCCCAAATGTGCCAGTGGATCATCAGCGATTCGCCTTCTGGCACTTCATGACCCCGGCCGCCAGTATAAAAACGCGCCGCATCTTCGAGGGTCGCTTTCTGACCGCGGTGCATATAGGGCGCGGTGCGGACGATATTGCGCAAGCTCGGCACGCGGAACGCACCACGCTGGCTGGCATCGCCAGTGATGGCCTCGGCACCCGGATCAATGAGCTCGCCTGGCGCGTCGGCGACACCGAGCACGGCCATCTGTTGGTTGGAGAACAGCGGCGGGGTGTGGCACTCGGCGCATCGTGCAACAAAAGAGCGGAATACATTGAGCCCAGCGATTTCATCTTCATCTAACGCTGCGTGGTAGCCGTGCGCATACAGGTCGTAGCGACTGTTCAGTGAAATCAGCGAGCTTTCAAACGCGGTAATGGCGGTATAGATCTGATCCAGTGCCATGGGCG
>CBFHIW010000123.1:0-1559 GCA_965656065.1 Luminiphilus sp.
GTGCACTTACACCACGCATCTTGTTGAAGGTTGTCACCAGAGAAGTGCTTGCCACTTTGCCGTACTGGTAGACAATAACGTTCAGGGTCACTCGCGGTAGCCCGGACAGAGAAACAGCCTCTATTGTAACTGAGGAGGCCATGGCGGATGGTGTCAGGTTTGCACAGATCTGTTGTGCAAGACCTCGATACTAGCGCTGGGTGGCACGGCTCAGGAGGGCCAATTTGCAGGCACAACAAAACAGGCCTTTTCTCGCCACGATGTTGAATCGCCGCATGCTGATCTGCGTGATGACGGGTCTGGCGTCGGGTATGCCGCTGTATCTGTTGATTCAGCTGGTGCCCGCCTGGCTCCGCGCGGCGGAGGTATCTTTGGCCGAGATCGGCTTGTTTGCGCTGGTGGGGCTGCCGTATACCTGGAAGTTTCTCTGGGCGCCGTTCATGGACCGGATCCGGCTACCGCTAGGGCGTCGCCGGGGCTGGATGCTCGCGGCCCAAATCGGTTTGGTGTGCGCGATCGGCGCGCTGGGCTACATCGATCCGCTTAATCAGACTGCGCTCGTGGCCGTTTTCGCCTCAGTGATTGCCTTTCTCAGCGCCACCCAGGATGTGGCCATCGATGCCTATCGCCGGGAAATTCTGCCCGATGAGGAGCTGGGCCTCGGTAACGCCATTCACGTACAGGCCTATCGCATTGCGAGTCTGGTGCCTGGGTCGCTGTCCCTGATTTTGGCGGACATCCTGCCCTGGGTCTGGGTGTTCTGGATTACCGCAGCCTTCATGGGGGTGGGCATCCTCCTGTCACTCAGCGTGACTGAGCCAGAGCACATCGGGCCCCAGCCCCGCACCCTACGCGAGACCTTGGTGACACCGTTCAGTGAGTATTTTCAGCGCGTTGGCTGGCGTCCCGCAGCCTTGGCGCTGTTTTTCATGGTGGCTTACAAACTGGGCGACAACATGGCGACCGCGTTGGCGACGCCGTTTTATATGGATCTGGGCTTTTCGATGACCGAGATCGGGTTGGTCGCCAAACATGCCGCGTTGTGGCCTGCGATCGCCGGCGGCCTGCTGGGCGGGGTGCTGATGCTTCGCCTCGGTATTAACCGCGCACTCTGGATTTTCGGCCTGGTGCAGATGATCAGCATTTTGGGCTTTGCCTGGCTGGCCAGTGTTGGCAATGCCCTCTGGCTACTCGCGGTGGTGATCTCCTTTGAGTATTTGGGCGTTGGGCTTGGCACAGCCGCCTTTACCGCGTTTATTGCCAGAGAGTCCAGCCGGGCATTCGCCGCAACCCAGTTTGCGCTGTTTACGGCGCTGGCGGCATTGCCGCGCTCATTGGCCAACGCTGTCACCGGATTTATCGTTGAGGAAACCGGCTGGGTGTTGTTCTTCCTGTTGTGCACGCTACTGGCGATTCCGGGCATGGTCACCTTGATCTGGGTGGCACCCTGGCGGGCTGAGGCCGAGCCAGTGGAGCAGGCGTCACCAGCAAAACCGACATGAGGCATCGAATACGATGAAGTGGCTGTTGTTTATCTACCCCTGGTTGGAGCTTTGGAG
>CBFHIW010000124.1:0-1506 GCA_965656065.1 Luminiphilus sp.
GAGTAACGCATCCGGGACGTGGCTGACCAAAGTGGGTTTCAGCACAAGCAGCCCGAGCAGGCGGTGGATGGGGTTGAGGGAGCTTGGCGAGAGACTCTCCAGTACTGGTTCCTCAAGGGGCATGACGTCTTCTGGCGGCGGCTCGTCCGGGTCTGTCGGTGGCGGCCCGTCCTGATCAGAAGAAGGCGCCACAGCGTTGGGCTCAGGGCGTGGCGCTGGCGGCGGCTGCAAACGCTTGAGGCTGTCGACGTCGATGCCCGTTTTTTCTGCCAGGGCCTGATACATCAGGGTTTTGAATACGCCCTCGGGTAGCCGGTGCAGATGTGGTGCGGCGAGTTTAGAGAACCGCGCGCGACCGTCCATGCTCTCCAGATCAAGTCCCTCTGCCAAATGTTTGAACAAAAATGTTTCCAGCGGATCGGCGTGGTCAAACAGATTCTCGAGAAAAGCCTTGCCCTTGGCGCGCACCACGGTGTCGGGGTCCTCGCCCTCGGGCAGGAATAGGAATTTCGCCTGTCGCCCATCCTGCATAGCGGGCAGTGTGGCCTCGAGGCCTCTAAACGCCGCTTTGCGGCCGGCGTCGTCGCCGTCAAAACAAAACACCACCTCGGGCACGATGCGGAATAGCCGCTCTAGGTGGGTCTCGCTGGTGGATGTGCCCAGTGTGGCGACCGCGTAGGGAATGCCGTGCTGGGCCAGCGCGATCACATCCATATACCCCTCGACCACCACGATACGCTCGATGCGGCGCGGATGTTTGCGCGCCTGCCACAGGCCATAGAGTTCGCGGGATTTCTGGAACACCGGGGTTTCGGGGGAGTTCAGGTATTTGGGCTTGTCGTCGCCCAGCACCCGGCCACCAAAGGCAATCACCCGGCCGCGCTGGTCCTGTATCGGGAACATCACCCGCTCGCGAAAGCGATCATAGGTGCGCCCTTTGTCGTTTTTCACCAGCATGCCCGAGCGCATGAGTAGGTCCTGTGAGGCTTCGTCACCGCCATTGGCTTGCATGAGGTTGTCCCATCCCGCCGGCGCGAAGCCGATGCGAAAGTCCCTGGCGATCTCACCAGTGAGGCCGCGACCTTTGAGGTAGTTGACGACCTTGTGACGCTCGCCGTGTTGCCTGAGCGCGTGCTCATAGAACTTGCTCGCGCGCTCGAGCGCCTCATAGAGCGGCTTGTTCTGATCTTTTGGCGGTTCGCGGCCGCCGCGGGGGTCATCTTTGGGTACTTCCAGACCCACGCTTTGCGCCAAACCTTCGACCGCCTCACGAAAATCAAGCCGCTCGTAGTCCATCACGAACCCGATGGCATTCCCCCCGGCACCACAACCAAAGCAGTAGTAGAACTGGCGTTCCGGGTTCACCGAGAAGGAGGGGGTCTTCTCATCGTGAAAAGGGCAGCAGGCGCTGTAGTTTTTGCCTGCTTTTTTAAGCTTCACGCGCCGATCGATGACCTCAACGATATCGAGCCGATCCAGTAGATCATCGAGAAAAGCTTGCGGAAG
>CBFHIW010000125.1:0-1405 GCA_965656065.1 Luminiphilus sp.
TGAGTGAGCGCTGAGCGGTTCTGACAGCTTTTATTGGCGGCAAGAAACTCGATTAAACCCGCCCGCTTGGACTCAAAACGCATATTGATGTAACTTTATATCAAATAAAAACACCTGCGGAGAATGCATCAATGAAACTGCAGTTAACTCGTCTGTTGCTTACCTTGTTAATCCCCCTGGGCATGTCCTCACTGGCTTTTGCGGGACACCACGAGAAGGAAGAAGCCAGCGATCCTATCGCGGCGGCCGCGGAGTTCCCGCTGTTGCTGCGCCGCACCACGCTGATCGTGCGCGATATCGAAGCGTCTCTGAAGCTCTATCGTGATGGGCTGGGCATGGAGGTCATCTATGATCAGGAGATCAACCGCCCACACTCCAGTGAAGATCGTGAACAGCGACTCAGGCTCATTTTCCTCAAGGCCTCACATGACTATGTGGGGGTTATTGGGCTCATTGACTACGAGTACGGCTACCCCGACCACCCCGCTCACACGAAACCGGTGCGACGCGAAGGCTTCACGCCCGGCAATGCCATTTTGCTCTTTAACACAGACGGGCTCGAAGAGAAGTGGCCAACGATTGAAAATGCGCCCGGCGTAGAGATCATCAGTAAGCCCAAACTCACGGAATATCCCGGCTACGGGGGTAAGGGCAAGATCCGTGTGCTGGTATCCAAATTTTACGACGCGGACGGCTACATTCTGGAGGTCAATCAGATCCTCTCTGACTGAGCTGCACCGCGACACAGGGCGTCCGCAGCTGTGACGCCCGGTCTCCGCCTTGCAAGTCGGGGATGAGGGGAGTAGCTTGGGGGTGCGCTTCGGCGCTATAAATAAAAAAACCTGGGGGAAAAAGATGTCTGAACTCGACGTATTCGGCTATATCGGCATGAACCGTTCGATCTTCGCCACATTCTTTCTATGTGGCGTGCTCATGCCGTTGGGCGTCGTGATCATCGCCTATCTCTTCAGAAACTTTCCGACTGTCGTTCGCGGCGGCGCCATGGTGTCCACCTTGATCGGGGTTGTCATGCTGACCTTCTTCTCGATGAGTTCGCAGAATGCCCTGTTCATGATGCTCACCACGCTCAGCGAGATGGCGGGGAATGGATCTGAAGTCGCAACGGACTTCCTCACCTCGGCAGGTATGCCGATTGGGGAGACCATCAATCCACCTGGCTGGATGATGGCGCTGTCTTTGGTACAGGTCGTGATCAACCTTGTCCTGACCGTTTATGTATTCCTGTTAGCCAAATGGGATGACAGCTGATATTCAGACTTCTGTGCAATGTCTTCTAAGGGGGCCTAGACCCCCTTTTTTATCGCCATTTATTTGAGTTGCGATACTTTGAAGATCATGGTTTTAGCCACGAAATCTGCCTCGCCCGAGACAATGTTAATTACCC
>CBFHIW010000126.1:0-1391 GCA_965656065.1 Luminiphilus sp.
GCATGACCGAGATGAGCCCGCTGGGTACCACTAACCACGCGGGTGGTCATCGCGAGCTTTACAGCCCTGAGCAGTTTGCCGAGATGCGCACCAATGTGGGTACGCCCATCTGGGGTGTGGAGATTAAAATCACCGATGACGATAACAACGAGCTCCCCTGGGATGGCGAGGCATTTGGTGCGCTGAAGGTGCGGGGCCCCTGGATCTGCTCAAGCTATTTTAAGCTCGATGGCTCGGATGCCCACGCTGAGGAGGGCTGGTTCGAAACCGGCGATGTGGCTACGGTCACGCCGGATGGCTTTGTATCGATTACGGATCGCACGAAGGACGTCATTAAATCGGGCGGCGAATGGATTTCCTCGATTGAAGTTGAAAATGTTGCTACCGGACACCCCAAGGTGGCGGAGGCCGCGGTGATTGGTCGACTCCATGAAAAATGGGGTGAGCGGCCCTTATTGGTCGTGGTCAAAGCACCCGGTGAGGAGCCCTCGCCGGATGAATTGAAAACCTATCTCGACGGCAAGATCGCCAAGTGGTGGATTCCCGACGACGTGCAGTTCATTGAGGACATGCCCCACACTGCCACGGGCAAAATCCAGAAAACCGCATTGCGCGACATGTTTGCGGATTACCAGTTTCCGGGCTAATCCAACGGCGCCCGCTCGCGATACCATCCTGTGAACAAGGGATGGGCGAGCACCTGGGTCTATGAGCGGATCACGCCTTAGGCGGTACCTTTCAGAAGCGTTGCGGCTGCTGCGGCAGCGCCGATTCAGCACCCTGCGCGATAAAAGTCGGCGCATGGCGGATGCCATGTCGCCGCGTACTTCACTGAGTGAGTTGGCAGCGGCTTGTGAAGGGCAGTCGCCACTGATCTGCGTCGTGGACGGTGCCCAGGGCGGTGGCGCGGCGATCGCCGCGGCGCGATCTGGAGCAGATTGGCGAGCGCAGGGCCTGGGCACGTTACACATCGGGTGTGATCCCATGGGGCGCATTAGCGTTAACGTCATGCTGCCGGGTGAGAAAGCGCCCGCCGTGTCAGGCCGACTGGCCGAGTGGCCAGTGCTGCCAGCCTCCGTGAGCGCCATGGAAATTCACTCTCTGGCCGGATTTACCGAACCCCAAGCTGTTGCGGCATGGCTGACCCAGGCCATGGCACTGATTCGAGACAAGGGCTATCAAGTACAGGGCAAGGACGATCAAGCTCAGGACAAGGGCGATCAAGCTCAGGACAAAGGCGATCACGAAAGTGGCGTTCTGCAGAACACGTCAGAGTCACGTGAGGTAGAACTGAGCCCCGACACCCCCCCTACCGTCACGGTGCACTGGCACGATCATTATCTGATGTGTCCCACCCGCCACCTCTTAAATGCAGAGAGTCGCTATTGCGA
>CBFHIW010000127.1:0-1363 GCA_965656065.1 Luminiphilus sp.
ATGGCCTGCACAAAGGCATCGACCACCCCATTGCCCTGGCCAGTCAGCGCCACATCTCCCTGAGGGCCATGCAACGTTACCTCAAGTCCGTCGGACTCATCCCGCCGTGACAGCTGGTAATTGCCCAACTGCCATCGGTCCGCGGTGCTCAGATAAGTCTCACTGAACAACGCAAAAATATCGTCGCTGGACACCTCGGCCTCGCTGTCCTCCGCCAAGCCCTGCACGGCGGTACTGAAGTCAACCTGCAGCCAACGCGGCACTTCCAATCCGTAATCTCGACGCAACACATGGGCAACACCGCCTTTGCCCGACTGACTATTGATGCGAATCACTTCCTGATACGTGCGACCGATGTCGGCGGGATCAATCGGTAGATAGGCGACGTCCCAGGCTTCATCGGCGTCACGCTTGGACAGGCACTTGTGGATGGCGTCTTGATGACTGCCGGAGAAGGCCGTGAATACGAGCTCTCCTGCGTACGGATGGCGCGGATGAACCGGCAACTGCGTGCATTCACGAGCCACCGTGCAAATCTCATCCATGTGAGTGAAATCCAACATCGGGTCCACGCCCTGGCTGTAGAGATTCATCGCCATGGTCATGATGTCCATATTGCCCGTCCGCTCACCGTTGCCCAGCAGCGTGCCTTCCACCCGGTCTGCACCCGCCATCACCCCGAGCTCGGCAGCGGCGACTGCACAGCCTCGGTCATTGTGGGTATGCAGAGAGATGGTCAAAGACTCACGATTTTTAACGTGATCACAGAACCACTCGATTTGATCTGCATAGATATTGGGCGTGCTCATTTCAACCGTAGCGGGCAGGTTGATGATGACCGGCCGATCAGGGGTCGGCGCCAACACCTCGTTCACCGCATCGCAGACCGATACGGCGAAATCCATCTCCGTGCCGGTAAAGCTCTCGGGGCTGTACTCAAAGACCCACTCTGTTTCAGGGCGGGCGTCTGCAGCTTCTTTAATCAGTCGCGCACCGTTGACGGCAATATCGCGAATGCCGTCTCGATCGAGACCGAAGACGTATTCCCGCTGCACCGTCGAGGTGCTGTTGTAAAAGTGCACCACGGCCCGCTTGACGCCCTCGAGCGCGGCAAAGGTTTTCTCTATGAGATCCGCTCGCGCCTGCACCAGCACCTGCACGGTAACGTCATCTGGGATGCGCTCCTCTTCAATCAGCTTCCGCAGAAAGGCGAAGTCGTGGCTTGAGGCCGAAGGGAACCCCACCTCAATCTGCTTGAAACCAATGGAGACCAGCAGCTCCCACAGGCGCAGCTTTTGCTCGGCATTCATCGGCTCCACCAGAGCCTGGTTGCCGTCGCGCAAATCGACGGAGCACCACTCCG
>CBFHIW010000128.1:0-1244 GCA_965656065.1 Luminiphilus sp.
CCAGAGTACCGTTGGTCTCGAGATCAATAATCAGCTTGTCGAGGTCAGTGCGCTGCTCGACCCGCGCCGAATCGACCACGTAGCTCACGCGACGAATCGGCGAAAACGATGCATCCAGCGGCAAACGACCAATGGACCGCGTTTCCTCTTCAGGATTTTCACGCGCGTCGGCCGGTGAGTAACCGCGACCCCGCTGCACCAGCAGTCGAATCGACAGCGGCGTCTTATCCGTCACCGTGCAAATTACGTGATCAGGGTTAGAGATCTCCACATCGTGATCCACCTGAATGTCGGCAGCAGTGACCGTGCAGGGGCCCTGCGCAGACAGCGTCAGCTGTGCGGAGTCCTTGCCATTCAGAGACAAAGCCACCCCTTTGAGGTTAAGCAGGATCTCGATGACGTCTTCCTGAACACCTTCGATGGCAGAGTACTCGTGCTCGACACCATCGATCTCGACTTCGGTAACGGCGCAACCGGGCATGGAGGACAGCAGGATACGACGCAAGGCGTTACCCAGCGTGTGACCAAAGCCTCGCTCGAGGGGCTCAAGGGTAACCGTCGCACGGGTATTGGAAGCCTCATCAACTTTGATGACGCGGGGTGTCAGAAACTCAGTGACCGAATTTTGCATAAAACACCTTCGATGATTTTAGGGATTGCGTAACCGGGTTGAATCCGAAGCCTTACTTCGAATACAGCTCCACAATCAGGTTTTCGTTAATTTCGCCGGGTAGGTCCTGACGCTCGGGACGAGACTTGAAGGTCCCTTCCAGCTTGCTGGCATCTACCTCTACCCAAATGGGCTCCCCACGCTGCTCGGCTATTGCCAGAGCAGACTGCACCCGAAGTTGTTTCTTGGCTTTTTCGCGAACCGATACAACATCGCCTGGTTGAACTTGGTAAGACGCGATATTGACCACCGTGCCATTCACCAATATGCCTTTATGCGCCACTAGCTGACGGGCCTCGGACCGCGTTGAACCAAAGCCCATGCGATAGACCACATTATCGAGTCGACTTTCCAGCAGCTGCAGCAGGTTCTCACCCGTAGCACCTTTCAGTCGCGCGGCTTCCTTGTAGTAATTGCGGAACTGCTTCTCCAGCACCCCGTAGATGCGGCGCACTTTCTGCTTCTCGCGTAGCTGCACGCCGTAGTCAGACAGCCGTCCGCGACGCGCACCATGCTGCCCGGGAGGTGTTTCTGACTTGCACTTCTTATCAAAGGCAGTCACACCACTCTTGAG
>CBFHIW010000129.1:0-1124 GCA_965656065.1 Luminiphilus sp.
ATGGGACCGTGGCCGCTATCCGCACATTCAAAACTGGCAAAGGCCTGGTTGGCCCAGCTTTGAGCCGTGTCGGAGCGCCCTAAGACCCAAAAAGGGGCAAAAACTAACATGTCCCGCCGCTTTGCAAAATAAGGGCTTCGCGCCTATACTGCGCGCCCGCCAAACAGGTCTACCTGATTTTGCGGGGTTTAATGACCACAGGACAGATGAATGCCCTCTATCAAGATTAAAGAAAACGAGCCCTTTGACGTCGCCTTGCGTCGCTTCAAGCGCTCTTGCGAGAAAGCCGGCCTCATTGCCGAGGTCCGTAAGCGCGAGCACTACGAGAAGCCGACCACCATTCGCAAGCGCGCCGCAGCGGCTGCGGTTAAGCGCCACGCCAAAAAGGTGTCGCGCGAGAACCGCAAGCGCCAGCGCCTCTACTAAGACCTCGGGCGCCTAACCTTACCGCCCGCCTCCCCGCTCCCTATGAGTGAGAACCCTTCCCTCGTCGAACAAGTCAAAGCGGCCATGAAAGCCGCGATGAAGGCCCGGGAGAAGGAAACCCTCGCCACCATCCGCCTGATTCAAGCGGAATTCAAACGTGTTGAAGTCGACGAACGTATCGAAATCGATGACGCCCGCGCGCTCGCCATCATGGACAAAATGGTCAAGCAGCGGCGTGACTCCGCAAGCCAGTTTCGCGATGCTGATCGCCCTGAGCTTGCCGATATCGAAGACGCAGAGATTGCCATCATCCAAACCTTCCTCCCCGCCCAACTCTCCGCTGAAGAGATCGACGCTCTCATCGACGAGGCACTCAGCGGAATCGATGCAGAAGGCATGGCCGCCATGGGTCCCTTGATGGGTAAGCTCAAGCCCCAACTTCAGGGCCGTGCCGACATGGGTGAGGTGTCTCAGCGCGTAAAGGCCAAACTCGGCGCCTGAAAGACCATCTGCTGCGCAGGCGACCCGTCACACAACCGCGGCGCTTGCCCTACCCCAGTGAGCGGGTCACACTGACTGCATAAATCACTGTACCAACCGACTAACCGCACGGGCTGCCAACGGCACTGCTCGTGAACGAGCGACCCCGACGACCAAACCGTGGCACGACTTCCGCAAGCTTTTCTCGATGATCTACT
>CBFHIW010000130.1:0-1005 GCA_965656065.1 Luminiphilus sp.
TGTCTCGACGCGCCGCTGCGCTCGATGGACATTGTGGCGTGGCGCGAGCAGTGGGGGCAGGTGTTGGCAGGCGCCTCGTCGATCAGGGTGTTCTCGCCATCGAGTCGGGAATTGCTGCGCCGCGTGTGGCCCGAAATCGACAGCAAGGTAGTGCTGACTCCCCACGACATTACACACATTCCGCTGATCGAGGTATCGCCGGCGCCCGAAACACCGCTCCATATCGGTGTCGTGGGGCGGATTGCGGCCCACAAAGGGGCGGTACAGGTGGCAAGGCTTGCGAGGCATATCGCGGACACCGGTGCAAACGTCCGCATCACTGTATTTGGCACGCTGGAGGAACCTGCACCTGCTTCCGTGGTCTCACAAACCGGCACCTATTCAGCTGAAGCCTTGCCCGCCTTGTGCGCCGAGCAGGGCGTAAATGCGTTCTGGTTCCCTTCGATTTGGCCGGAGACCTTCAGCTTTGTGGCGCACGAGATGAAGGCGATGGGGCTACCTGTGCTCGCGTATGATGTCGGTGCACAGGCAGACACGCTGGCTGACGATGATCGGCATCGCGTGGTGTCTTTGGATATGAGTGCCGACGATATTTTGACCACGTTGACTGAGATGACCACTGTGACTGAAATGCGGAGTGCTTCGTGAGGAAGCCGCTTTATAAGCACGAAAAAGATCCGGCGGGCTTGGCGCGATCTAGACGCCCGTTAATGACTTGTCCGCCTCTCTCACAGGGCCACTCTCTCGATGCGCGGGTGATGCCGGGATCGGTTGGATGTACTGAGCTCAAACACTCTCGTTGGGGTGATATCTCTGCACGCGAGCGGCCGATCGATGGGTTGCGCGCGCTGATCTCGGCACTCTTCATATATTGGATGCCGCGCGCGTCCGTCCCCGCGTGACCGGTTAAGGGCGCGCTCACATGTCTCGGATTCATGTCTTTACCAGCGCGGCGGCGAATTACCTGCCGAAAGTGAAGGTCCTGTTCGACAGCCTCGCCGAGCA